>JALWNR010000807.1 GCA_027083715.1 Bacteroidales bacterium | reverse complement strand
TCAAGATGTTCTGCTTCGCCGATACTGTCCAGTACATGATAAGTTCTTAAATTTTTTACGGTTAAACTATCCTGCCGATATTTTTCCCAAAGGCTGTCAGCTTGTTTAAAAGCCTCACTTTCGACTATAAAATCAAGATTGCCGATTTCTTTACGAGAAATATCTTTATTAATTTTTATATCTTTTAAGTAACTCTTTCCTTTGGCAATTGTCTGATAAAACATACTGTCATTGGATACTATTATTGCGTTGAAAATGAGTTTTGTATCCAATTCTTCAGGAAACCAATATTGATTATCAATCAAATCATATTTCTGCCTGATTTCAACACCGATAACACCTTCATTTTCTACGGGCTTTGCCGTAATAGACTGAACAGCATACTTGTAGGTATTAATATTAAGCACACCTTGCAAGGCTTCAAAGTTCTTTCCTTTTTTAGGACGAAACGATATGATAAAAACCGTATCGCCACGTTCTGAGTAAGTAGTATCTTCAATATTGAAAAAATATTTATTCCAGCTACCGTGTGCTACAGGGTTAATGTAGCGGCTGTCGGCTAGGGTGATCATATCGCTGTAAATAGAAAAAGATTGAAATTGCGAAGCAAGCAACACAAACGATGGCTGCTTGAAACCCGAAACTCGCGACATGATTACTTTTTCACTTTTTAAATCAGGCTGTTTAAACTTTGTTTCGCTTACTGATTCCATAAGAAATAAATCCTGTGAGGCAAAAAACTGTTGCATTGTAGGTGTGGTGTCTTTTGCCGTTTTAAAAACGCTGTCGCGTTTGGCTATACTAATACTGTCCTGTGGTAAATCCGTTTTTTTATAGTTTTTATTAACAGTCGGATTGTCCATATCTATCGTGAAAACCATTTTATGATAAGCGGTGTAAGAATAGGATCTCAATTTGTCAGGGTCGTTTAATTTTCGGTTTTTTACCACCGCTTTTATAATTCGGTGTGCCGGATTTTCACCCGGAAAAACAGTTACTTCGTTTAGTTTAAATTCCTTTTCTTTCATTCGGATAACCCAATCCGTTTTTAAAGGAATTTGTTCCTTTGGAACAAAAACCGATTCATATCCTACATAGCTGAATTTTAAAAACTGAACTTTATCTGTGAGTTGCAGGCTAAAATTTCCATCAATATCAGTACTGAAACCATCTTTTTGATTATTGTAAATTACGGTTACAAAAGGCATCGACTGTCCTGTGCTTTTGTTAATTACGCGTCCGGTAACGGTTTGAGCAGAAGTTTCTGCAAAGAATGCTGAAAGTATAAAGTAGATAATCAATGTTTTGACTTGCATTATAATAAATTGGTTTATTTCAAAATATAATAATAATACACTTTTGTAGCGAATAACCCTAAAACTTATTACTCATTTTTGCTTTTTTTTTAACAAAACTTGCCAAAAGTAGAATGATTGCGGTAAAAATTGAAATTCTGCTAATAATATCACCGTGTGCTACAAAAAAAGTAGTCCGGATATTTGTTTTTATTTTAATTTTTAAAACTGATTTTTGATTTAACGGTAATTGCTCCGTTAATTTTCCTTTTTCGTCAATTAATCCGCTAATACCCGTGTTTGCAGCACGGATAACTTGCCGGCGTGTTTCAATGGCACGCAGTTTGGAGTGCATAAGTATTTGCTCGTAAGCAGGAGTATCGCCCCACCATGCATCGTTGGTAATTACAGCCAAAATATTTGCTCCGTTTTCAACAAATTGGGTAGTATATGTTCCAAATACACTTTCGTAACATATCAAAGGGGCTATTTTTAAATCTTTGTTTGCAAAAACCGTTTGCTCATTATTTGTATGCAGGCTGGCATTAATACCACCAAAATTCACGTTCATATTTTTAAAAACATTCAAAAAACGAATAAAAGGTGTGCGCTCTACACCCGGTACCAGTTTGGATTTATCGTGCATCGTATAATTTCCATCTTTATTGATAAAAATTGCCGTATTGTAATATAAAGTATCGCTTCCGGTTATCCGGTAAGTATAAATACCTGCAATAACAGATAGTTTGGGATATTTTTCGGATAATTTTTTCAAGCTGTTTAAAACAGGATTGTTTTTCAGATTATTTTTATTCAGATAGAGTGGTAAAGAAGTTTCCGGAAAAATCAGCAAACGGATACTGCTGTCCAAATTTGTTTCTGCCATTTGTAATTGTTCGGTAATTTGTTTTTTGAAAAGATTTGTATTATATTTTTCAGTATATGGATTAATATTCGGCTGAATAATCAGTGCATTAAATTCAGGATTGCTGCCACACTTTTGAGGGAATAATGAAAAAGACGTTCCCGTAGGAAAAAGAAGCAAAAACAGGGTGATGACCAGATTGATAATTATGCTTTTACTATTTTCTTCACGAAAAGCCATATAGCTTTCCAGAAGAAAAATATTCACCAATAAGATCCACAATGTTCCGCCCGAAACTCCGGTGTATTCGTACCATTGTATCCAAACAGGAACTTGTCCGAGCCAATTACCAAGGTTCATAAAGGGCCATTGCAAATCCCAGTAGTAATGAATGTTCTCAAAACTCAACCAAAACACCGCAAAAGCCCAATAACCTGCAAATTTTCCGTAAACTCTTTTTACGAAATTAGCCAAAACAAGTATCATTGCCATAAAAAAAGAATTAATGGTAATTACAGAAATAAAGCCCGGAATACTTGATTTGTAAATCCACCAAACGGTGAATAAGTGCCAGATAAAAAATGCAGAAAAAGAACTTATAAATAAGGAATGAGTATCCGTTTTTTTATAATTCAGCAAATACAGCAAGGGAATAAAAGCAACAAACAGGCTGACTGCAGGAAGAATATTGTTCCAAGTCAAGGCAAAAAGTAAGCCGGAGAATAAGGCGTAAGTGTAGGTTTGAAGTTTTTTCATCAGTTTATGTTGTCATTTTCTTGATTTAACAAATCTTTATTGTTCCCTTTGCTCGTTCATAAACACCAAACCATTCCAAATCTACTCCTAATTTTTCAGCTGCATGTAACACCCAATTGGGGTCAGAAAGCAATGCTTTGCCTACGGCAATATAATCAGCTTTATTTTCTTGCAATGTTTTTTCTGCCAGTTCAGGATTTTCCAGTCTGCCCACAGCAATTACCGGTTTGCCGGTTAATTTTTTCAGTTCTTCAGCAAAAGCAAGCTGATAGCCGGGATAAACCTCATATTTTTCCTTATCATAAATTCCACCCGAACTGACATGCAAAATATCATACAGATGTCCTAGCTGTAATAATAATTCAGCCAATTGCTTTCGTGTATTTCCTTCAGGATGATACTCTTCACCGGAAACTCTTAACAAAACAGGATAATCTTTCGGTACTTTTTCTTTTACTTTTTCTAAAACTTGTTTTAGAAACAATGCGCGGTTTTGTCCGTACTCATCTGTACGTTTATTGGTAACAGGCGATAAAAATTCACTAATCAGATAACCGTGTGCACCATGCACTTCAATAAAATCAAAACCTGCTTTTACGGCACGTTCTGCTGCTTCTGCAAATTTGTAAACTGTTTCTATTATTTCCGAGCTGCATAGTTCATGCGGTACCGGAAAATCTTTATTAAAAGCAATGGAAGAGGGGGCAACAATCGGCTCATTGGTGATTTTTGATTTCCTTCCGGCATGTGCTATTTGTATGCCTACAAGGCTTCCGTAGTTTTTACATTCTGTAACAACACGACTTAAAGGTTCAATAAATTGATCATCCCACAAACCAAGGTCGTTAACCGATATTCTGCCACGCGGCTCTATTGCAGTTGCTTCAAGAACAATGGTGCCTACACCGCCAATGGCTCTTGCTGCATAATGCACTAAATGATAGTTGCTTGCTGCACTTTCCGGTGCCATATACTGACACATCGGAGCCATAACAATACGGTTTTTTGCTTCTAAATTTTTGATTTTTGTTTTGTCAAATAACATGGTTCTGATATTTAAAGACACAGTTTGCAAAACTGTGCTACGATTTGCCATCAAAATTAATGTAAAATATTAATATTCGGAGGTTTTTTTGTAAATTGCAGATAAAATCAGGGAGTAAACGGGTGACTTTAAATAACCCGCCCACTAAAACGATTAAATTGAAGGCTTATGTATCAACCAAAAACCATATACGCCAAACATGCTTTAAATGTTGTAACAACTTATGTAAAAACCGGTGATCTTACTGCATTAAAAAAACAAAAAGAGATACCGGAGGAGTTACAAATCCGGCGATCTTGTTTTGTTACTCTGCACCATATAGATGGAAGTTTGCGTGGCTGCATTGGTACATTAGAGCCACAGTATAAAAATTTGTGGTTGGAAATTATTTCAAACGGAGTGGCAGCTTGCAGTCGCGATAGTCGGTTTCCACCGCTTGCACCTAATGAATTAGAGAATGTTGAGGTTTCGGTAGATGTACTTTCAGAACCTGAAAAGGTTCAGGATACAAGCACACTCAATCCGAAAAAATACGGTATCATTGTAACCGATGGTTTCCGGCGTGGAGTATTACTGCCTGATATAGACGGGATTGATACGGTAGAGCAGCAAATCAATATTGCCAAACGAAAGGCAGGACTTGGCAGTATGCTGAATGATGATTTGGAGTTTTATTCGTTTACGGCAACAAGGTATCACTAAAATAGATAATTGGTAATTGGATAATTAGTTGATTTTTAACCTCTAATTATTCAGTTGTCTGTTTCTAGATTTGGAGGTGAGTATATGAGTGTAAGCTGCTTTTTATTGATATGCTAAAAGAATAAGAATGATGGAAGCAAAATTCTACAATATAACAGACAAAGGAAAAGTACAATGCACACTTTGTCCTCATAATTGTGTACTTGCCGAAGGCAAAAGCGGAATTTGCAAGGTGCGTAAAGCTCAAAACGGGCAGTTAATTACTGAAAATTACGGTAAAATCTCCGGTTATCATTTTGACCCGGTAGAGAAAAAACCGCTTTATCATTTTTATCCCGGAAAGGATATTTTAAGCATTGGGAGTGTAGGCTGTAATTTGCATTGTCGTTTTTGTCAAAATCATGAAATTGCACAAACCGGAGTGCACAATTATGGATATTTGCGCGAATTATCAACAGGTGCTATAGTAAATGCAGCTTTGCGACACGAAAATAACATCGGTATTGCTTATACCTATAACGAACCACTGGTGTTTTATGAGTTTATGCGCGATACGGCACTCAATGCCAAACAAAACGGACTAAAAAACGTAATGGTTACCAATGGTTTTATCAATCAGGAACCATT
Source organism: Bacteroidales bacterium (assembly GCA_027083715.1). Classification (GTDB taxonomy): domain Bacteria; phylum Bacteroidota; class Bacteroidia; order Bacteroidales; family NBLH01; genus NBLH01. Next base: position 3,901 of record JALWNR010000807.1, on the reverse strand, counting down.
ACAAAGTCTTTTGAGTTTTATCGATGCGTTTAGTGTGGATTTGAAAGCCTTTACCGATGAGTTTTATAAAAAAATCACTTCATCGCGTTTAAATCCGGTAATGAAGACGCTAAAAACCATTAAAAAATCAGGCAAATTGCTGGAAGTTACCAATCTGATTATTCCTACATTGAACGATGACGAACAAAAATTTAAAGAAATGGTAGTTTGGCTAAAAAATGAACTGGGCGAAGATACAGTTTTACATCTTTCGCGTTACTATCCAATGTATCAAATGAATATAGAAGCAACATCACCAAAAACTTTGTTAAAACTTTTTGATATTGCTTCCGAGCACCTTAACTTTGTGTATATTGGAAATTTACCTACGGTAAAAGGTCAAAATACTTATTGTCCGAATTGCGGCAAACAGGTAATTGAACGAAGCGGTTATTATACAAAAATTACCGGTTTAAACAATAATGGAACATGTGTTGATTGTGGAAAAAAAATAATTGAGTATCTGTAAAAATATACGAGTATAAAAAATTGGGATTTGTAAAATAGCAGTCAGACAGCCTTACTAATTAACTATTAATGAGCGCATTAATTTCTATAATTTTAACAAAATAGCCGTCAGACCGCTTTTTAGACTGAACTCATATAACAAATTGCTGAAATGGAACAAACAAGCATTAGAAAACCTGCAGTTGCAGGACGTTTTTACCCGAATAACAAAACGGAACTTACTAGGCTTTTAGATAAAATATTAAAAGCAGAAAAGAATAAAATAGATTTGTCTTATGCCGAAAAAATGATTTTTGGAGCAGTTGTGCCACATGCCGGCTATATGTTTTCTGCCTATCAGGCAATACATTTTTTTGAATTGTTGCGGCATATCAAAACACAATATGATACCTTTGTTATTGTAAATCCAAACCACACAGGGCTGGGGCGTGAAATTGCACTGGTAAGTCATGATTTTTGGGAAACTCCTTTAGGCTTGGTGCCCGTTGATTACGAATTTGCCAATGAACTGAGCTTAGCTGTTTCTGATATTGCACACAAAAGTGAACATTCAGGAGAGGTAATGCTGCCGCTTTTGCAGCATTTTGTTGATTATGAGTTTAAAATAGTACCGATTACCTTGTCTGACCAAACGGTGGATAATGCAAAACTATTAGCTCATAAAATTATTGAATCAGAGCAAAAACTTTCACGAAAAGTATGTGTGATTGCTTCCTCTGATTTTTCTCATTTTTTAAGTCCCGAAGAAGGTAAGTTTTTTGACCAAAAAGTGCTGGATAAAATTGCCGAAAAAGATATTGAAGGCGTATTTTCAGAAGTGCGCAAGTATAAAATTTCGGTATGCGGGTTTGGTCCGATTATGTGCCTGATGGAATACAGCCGTTTGAAAGATGAAAATTATCAATCGAAAATACTTGCACGTGGACATTCAGGTGAAATTATCCCCTCAAATGAAGTGGTAGATTATATCAGTATTTTGTTCTGCAAATCCTGAAAATATATTTATTTTGTAACCGGTTATCGTAATTATCGTGTCTCTGATTAATAAACCACAATGAAAAAAGCAGTAGCATTAGAAATAACGGGGAAAGTTCAAGGCGTGGGTTTTCGTTGGCATACCAAGCAAATTGCCGATGAGTCAAATATTGCAGGTTTTGTTAAAAACCGGCACGATGGCTCTGTATATGTTGAAGCGCTTGGTGAGGATTATGCTATTGACCAATTTGTAGAATGGTGCAGGCAAGGACCATCTTGGGCAAGGGTAGATAATATCATTATAAGTAAGCTACCCTTGTTCGATGGAAACAAATTCGTAATCAAATAATGATATACGCTCTGCATTAATCTTTAAATTATTGGACAAATAAATCTTCTACTTTACCTTCTTTCACGATACCGTATCCGTATTTATCTTCGTATCCCCAGTCAAATTCTTTTAAATGAATTAATGCACGTTTAAGAGCTTCCTCCCTTGAAGCACCTGCGCCTAAACCATAGGTTAAAAGAAAGCGTCCACCTGATTTTCGATCACAACGAATCAGGACATAATACCCTTTATTCAGTTCGTGCCCGCAATCAGCTTCTTGTTTCATTTTTACAATCATTCCTGTTGCACCAGTATCTTTAAGTGCCTGATACGCATTCTGTAAGGCATCGTTTAAATCTTTTCCTGAGCGAATAGCATACTTAATCGAAGAGCCATTATCATTTTTTTCAACGGCAAGAGCAATTTGCGCCTCTACTGTGGAACTGATAAAAAAAACAGTAAGCAAAATCATTAGAGTCTTCATATTCAACATTTTTTATAAAATTAATATTTTCTGATTCGTTCCATATCGCGCTTGTTATCACGTTCTTTTATATCATGTCTTTTATCGTGTGTTTTTTTACCTCTTGCCAAAGCAATATCCACTTTGGCAAAACCTTTATCATTGATGTACATTTTTAAAGGAACAATTGTATAACCCGTAGTTTTTACTTTTTTAGATAATTTGTTTAACTCTCTGCGGGTTAATAAAAGTTTACGCTCACGACGCGGATCATGATTGGCATAACCACCGTGCGAATACTCCGATATATGCATCAAAATATACAATTCCGGCTTATCGGGTCTTTTCTGATTAGGAATAAAACGACAATAAGCATCTACCAAACTGGCTTTCCCTGCTCTAATCGATTTTATTTCCGTTCCCAGCAACTCAATTCCTGCAGTAAAAACTTCTAAAATTTCGTACTGAAAACGTGCTTTTTTATTTTTTATAACAATATCTGATGTTCTTTGTTTCATTTCCGTATAAATTCTTAGATAAGTGCTGATGTACTGTTAGTTCTCCGGTGCTTTAAAAATCCCCGTTGTATCAGCAGGTACTTCCGGTGTTTCTCCTGTATTACTACGATTTAAATCTCGATCATAAATATAAAAAGTATATTTTATGGTATCGTAATCTTTAAAGAAATAATAATCCATAGTTACTTCAAAATCAGCAGTTAAGCTCTTATCTTGTCCTTCCGGCGCCAAATATTTGGTTTTGTAATAATTGGGGGCTAATAAATCCACTTTTTGAAAAATACCGTCTTTTTTATTCCATAAATCAATAAACAGATTTTTATTTCCCAAAGTATCAAAACCGGGCAAAGTATCTCCATCGGGTAAACCAATATTTCCATCTCCATCAATCACACTCATGGTCAAAATCACTCTTTTAACATCGTTGCCCAGTGTATCTTTCCCATTCAGCATCTTCATTTCTTTAAATTCGATTGAAGGAATTACAGGATACACCTTGGGCGGTTTACATGAATATACAAAAGCGGCAATTATTCCGGTTATAAGTATGAATGATTTTATTTTCATGTGTTTATTTTTTACTATTTTTAATGGTCACCTAGCCTGTTCCGCTACTGCGGAAGAGCCGCATGATGTAAAATAATCATTACTCACTTTGTTCGTGAGATCGTTTCACTAAGTTGCATTGTTTGATTAATAATTATTCGCAAGCTCATGAGATCACTTCGTTAAGTTATTTTAATCGTGCTTGTTTCATGATTTACTATTTTAAAACAAGGAACACACTGTACTATAAATACAAATATCCTCTGCCCTACCCTATTTTTAAGACTTACTTTTTCCGCATATAAATCTGTACCGGAACTCCTGTAAAATTATATTTTTCACGTAGCTTATTCTCCAGATACCTTTTATACGGCTCTTTTACATACTGTGGCAAATTGCAATAAAATGCAAATTGCGGACTGGATGTTGGTAATTGTGTAACGTATTTTATGCGGATATATTTTCCTTTTACTGCCGGAGGATTGTTTACTTCAATCATATCCAACATATACTCATTTAATTTTGAAGTCGGAACTCTTCGTTTTTTATTTTCATACACCT
>JALWNR010000806.1 GCA_027083715.1 Bacteroidales bacterium | reverse complement strand
ACTGCCAATAATGGCGGGCTATTTGGCTTTGCAGCAAAAGATACTTGCGGATTTAAGGTAATACGCAATAAAAAATTTTTCAGGCTTAATTAAAAAGTTGTACTTTTAGCCGGCATAATAAAAAAACAACTAAAATATTAAGTAATGGATAAAAATATTGCAAACTTAAAACCTGAATTGGTTTGGAAGAATTTTTACAAACTCACTCAAATTCCACGACCTTCAAAAAAAGAAGAAAAAGTTATTGAATTTGTAAAAAAATATGGAGAATCCCTTGGGTTGGAAACAATAGTTGATCACATCGGAAATGTAATCATTAAAAAGCCTGCAACAAAAGGTATGGAAAATCGAAAAGGAATTATCCTTCAGGGGCATTTGGATATGGTTCCACAAAAAAATGCAGACAAAAATCATGATTTTGAAAAGGATCCGATTGAAGCATATATTGACGGCGAGTGGGTTACAGCTAACGGCACAACACTTGGTGCTGACAATGGAATTGGTGTTGCCGCAGCAATGGCAGTTTTAGAAGCCGATAATCTGGAGCATGGACCTATTGAGGCTTTATTTACTATTGATGAAGAAACCGGCATGACCGGAGCCAATGAATTAAAACCGGGCATTCTTTCGGGTGATATTTTATTAAACCTGGATTCAGAAGACGAAGGCGAACTTTATATTGGGTGTGCCGGCGGAATAAACACAACTGCCATTTTTGATTTTCACTATGATCCTGCACCCCTTGGATTTAAAGCTTTTGAAATTAGTGTTACGGGATTAAAAGGCGGGCACTCCGGTTTAGATATTGCTTTAAAACGGGGAAATGCCAATAAAATAATGAATAGGGTATTAATTAATGCTAATGAGCATTACGGTTTATTACTGCATAGTATAAACGGGGGAAGCCTTAGAAATGCAATTCCAAGAGAATCTTTTGCTACGGTAGCTGTACCTGCCGAAGAAGTAGATAATTTTAAAGCTTTGGTGGTTGAACTGGAAGATTATTACAAACAAATAAATACTGATGATCCCGGACTGAAAATAAATCTTGAGGAAACAGATATGCCAAAAGAATTTATTGATGTAGAAACGCTGGATAATTTACTCAATGCCATTCATTTTTGTCCCAATGGTGCTTTAAAATGGTTAAAAGATATGCCCGAAGTTGTAGAAACATCCAGTAACTTGGCAATTGTTAAATCAGAAGGAACTCAAATAAAAATTTTAAGCCTTCAAAGAAGTTCTGTAGAGTCATCTAAAAAAGAAATTTGCAACCAATTAAAAGAAAACTTTGAAAAATACGGTGCAAAAGTTGAATTTGACGGAGATTATCCAGGTTGGGAACCAAATACTAATTCGGATATTTTAAAAGTTATGAAAAAAGTTTATAATGATAAATTTGGAAAAATTCCCGAAGTGAAAGTCATTCATGCCGGCTTAGAATGTGGTATTCTTGGTGCTACTTATCCAAATTGGGATATGATTTCATTTGGACCTACTATCCGTTTTCCTCATTCGCCCGACGAAAAAATTAATATAGAAACCGTTGGAAAGTTTTGGGAGTATTTAATTGAAACTTTAAAAAACGCACCTGTTAAATAATAAAAATCAAACAAAAACCGGCTGGTGATTTAAACAAATCATTCAGCCGGGACTAATTCTTCAATAGCCACACCCGTTGCCCCCGAAGGATAAGCAACACCCAGCAATCGTGATAAACTAACCGCCACATCGCTAATGTGAACCTGACGAACAATTTTTTGTCGGGAAATTTTCCACCCATACCATATCAAAGGCACATGAGCATCATACCTGTAAGGTGAGCTTTGTTCAAAATATCCGGGTGCTTGATTATAATTACCTGTTTCTATCCATCCGGCTTGTAAATTAATCAATACATCACCAGAACGCTTTGGATAATAACTGTTTTGGAATTTTCTCAATATTCCATCGGTAAAATCAGCAGTTTGTAAAACACTTGCTGTTGCAGTATTTGCAACCCCTTTAAATTGTAATAAAAATTGAGCCGTTTTTAACTGTATCTCATTTAAATTAATTTTTGAAATATCAATTTGCAATTGATTCAAATAAACCTGACGATTATAGTATGCTTTCACCCAGTTTTTACGTCCATATATGGCTTTTAAATAACTTTCCAATACGGAAACGGATCGGTCTGAATTAAAAGTCCCGACAGGCATACCCAGCTCTTCATAATACTGTGGATTATCAGCTCCTCCCCTATCTGCCGTTAATACAATCAGCAAGTTATTCTTACCAACAAAACGCTCTAAAAAACGAATTAGATGTGCCAAATCTTTATCCAAGCGCAAGTAAATATCCTCTAACTCAACCGAACGCATACCAAATAATTCGTTCACATATGCCGGTGTGGAAAATCCGATATTTATCACATCGGTATATGTATCTTTACCTAACTCCTCGTTTACAATAGCTGCTATGGCAAAATCTTTCGTATAAGTATTGCCGTAAGGTGTAAATTGAATAATAAATTTCCCGAACTTTCTTGAAAGGGCAGACAAATCATAAGGAAAAGTGTTCATTTGGTAACCAAACCCGGATTCGTAAGAATTATTATCGGCAAGACTCTCTGTATATTTATAGATTGGATAAAGTGTAGTCCATTTTTTTGACAAATAAATATCCAAAAAATTCTTATTATTAAATTCATTCACCCAATTATTTAATGAATCCATATAATAGGCACTACTTGTCCAGTCTGCTGTTTCAATATCCAACCAATAAGCAGCATCCGCTAAATGTCCACCACTTAAAACAGCCGCATAATCTTTTAATGCTACACTTATTACTTTCGACTGCTTATAATTGGAAATTTTCAACTCATCGCTAAATGTAGAGCCCATTAAGAAGTGTGGTGAATATTTGTTATTATCAAAATGTGGAAGTGAATTTACTAAACTATTATCTGTAACACAATAAAACTTGCGGTCTTTTAATCGGTTAAACCAAATTTCAGAAACAATCCCGTGATTGGAAGGCGTAGTTCCCGTAACGATTGTAGCATACCCGGGTGCCGACTCTACTTGTAAGTAATTATAGGTGGCATTTTCGCAAAATGTACCCCCTTTAATTATTTTTTTGAAACCTTCGTTACCAAATTTATTCCAATAACGATCTAAAAGTTCATAACGCATCTGCTCCACCACAATATTTACCACTAGTTTTGGCTTATCAGGTAAATTTTGTGATAAAACAAGTGTTTTTAACAATAAAAATATATAAAGTACTGTATATTTTTTCATAATTTTCAGAAATTTTTCAGATAAGCACGCAAAGATAATCGAATTTATTTTTATATTATTTCAATACAATTAACTTTGCAGCAAAATATCAAAAATAATTATGGCAACAATTCAGGAATTAGAAAAAACAGCTACGCAAATAAGGCGTGATATATTGAGAATGATCCACCATTCTGCATCCGGACATCCCGGTGGCTCATTAGGTTGTGCAGATATTATGACCGCTTTGTACTTTGAAATTTTAGACCATAATTCCGGCAATTTTAACATGGACGGACACAATCAAGACTTGTTTTTCCTTTCAAACGGACATATTGCTCCGGTTTGGTACAGCGTATTGGCTCGTTCAGGATACTTTGACATCAATGAACTTGGTACATTACGCGAAATAGGTACACGCTTGCAGGGTCATCCCGCTACGGAAGAAGGACTTCAGGGCATCCGTATTGCATCCGGTTCTTTGGGGCAAGGTTTGTCTATTGCAGCAGGAGCAGCGCTTACTAAAAAACTAAATAAGGACACAAAATTAGTTTACTCGCTACATGGCGATGGCGAATTAGACGAAGGGCAAATTTGGGAAGCAGCCATGTTTGCAGCACACCATAAGATTGACAACCTTATTTCAATGATTGATTACAATCAAAAACAAATTGACGGACCCACTGATAAAGTTATGAACCTAGGCAACCTGAAAGCTAAATGGGAAGCCTTTGGTTGGGAGGTGCTTGAAGCAAACGGTAATGATATGCAGGAAGTTGTAGCTGTTTTAAATCTGGCAAAAAGTAAAACAGGAAATCAAAAACCTATTGTTATTTTAATGAAAACAGAAATGGGTATGGGCGTTGATTTTATGATGGGTACCCATAAATGGCACGGTGTGGCACCTAATGATGAACAATTAGAAAAAGCACTTGCTCAGTTAGAAGAAACTCTGGGCGATTATTAAAATAAGCAGCTCAATACAGTTTAAAAGTCCTTTTTCAAATGTTGAAAAAGGATTTTTTTTGTTTATAAACTCAATAAGCAGATTAGCTACATATCAATAAAAGTTTATTGAGTTTTTACAAGATGTTAAAATTCAAGTGTTTACAAAACAGCAAAGCTGAATCTTAGTATATTGATTTTCAGTAAATTAATTCACTTCCCACTCTTCACCCTTCATTTTTTAACAAAGTATTGAAATAATATACTGCTAATAAAAAACAAAAAAAGATACTCTCTTTTTGTAGAGCATTATATTAGGCTGTATTTAGAAATTTAATAACATATATCCTTATTTTTTTGTTTAAATAATGAAAATTCATAATTTTAAAGGCTGAAAACTAAAAATCTCAAATTATGGATAACATACAAGAACCTTCACAAGCAAATTCATCCGGTAGAGAATCTAATGACGATAAAGCAATTGCAATTTTCAGCTATTTGTGGATATTATGGATTGCAGCCTACATTTTATACGAAAAAAAGAAATCAGAATTTAACTTGTTTCACCTTCGGCAAGGGCTTGGTTTATTTATTATTTGGATTATTAATGTTATTCTGAATAATTTTTTACCCGCTATGTTTGGTTTAACAATTTATATTGCAATAGCAGTTTTTGAAATTATGGGAATAATATCAGCCGTGAAGGGTGAACAAAAAGAATTACCCCTGATTGGGAAATTCATCAATGATAATTTAAAAAATTTCAAATAATCATTGAAAGGTCGTGTCAATTGATACGACTTTTTTTATTTATTGGAAGAAAATAACCCTATTAATATTCTTAATAAACCTTAAATCCGCAGGTATGTTTGTAACGATAATCCAAAATGTGCGTCAGTATTGGTGTAGCGCAAAAAAAAGCAACGCAGGTGTATCACTTGATACGGTGAGTAGGTTTTTTCGAGCATTGCCAATAATGATGTGCAGTTTGGATTTGCAGTAAAAGATACTTGCGGATTTAAGGATAAAACCCAAACATTCAAATGTACGCCTACTGGGGAACGTTTAAAGTTAAAATTTAAAATAGTATTGATGAAAAAGACATTACTTATTATTGCAAGTCTATTACTTACATCACTCTCTAATGCTCAATATACAAAAGACATAAAAACCACTCGAATATTGTTTATTTTTGATGCATCAAACAGTATGAACGGAAAGTGGGAAGGCAAAAAGAAAATTGAAAGTGCACGTAAAATTCTAATAAAACTTGTAGATAGCCTGGATAAATTACCCAATACACAATTAGCATTGCGGGTGTACGGGCATCAATACGCTTTTCCGCCACCGGTTTGTACCGACTCAAAACTTGAAGTCCCATTCGCCAATAATAATTCGCAAAAAATTAAAGCAAAATTAAACAGTATTGTTCCTAAAGGAACAACCCCCATTGCCTATTCATTACAATTAGCCGGCGGCGACTTCCCTCCAATGGCAAATGCACGAAATATTATTGTTTTAATTACTGATGGAATTGAAGCTTGTGATGGCGACCCTTGTGCCATTGCTTTAATGCTTCAAAAGAAAAATATTATCGTGAAACCTTATATAATAGGTATAGGTTTAGATATGGAAACAAAAAAAGCCTTTGAATGTGTAGGGAATGTATATAATGCACAAAACGAAAATGAGTTTGAAAATATGCTGCAAGTAGTGGTAAAACAAACTTTTAATAAAACATCGGCACAAATCAACTTACTAGACACCTATGGAAAACCAACCGAAACAAATGTAAACATGACCTTTTACAACAAAAAAACAGGCAAATTACTTTTTAACCTTATGCATACATTAAATCAAAAAGGAAACCCTGATATTTTATACATGGATCCAAAAATTGACTATAAAATAATAGTACATACTATCCCAAAAACTATTATTGATAATATAAAAATCATCCCAAATAAACATAACATAATTAAAAAGCCGGCACCACAAGGGTATTTAATTGTAAAACAACTATCTGGAAATGAATATAAAAACACGAAATTCATTGTACGCAAAGCCGGAAAAAACAGAACTTTATATGCACAAGATCTTAATAAAAAAGAAAAATACCTGACAGGAACTTATGATATAGAAATACTTACACTTCCCAGAATCAACAAAAAAAATATAAAAATCACACAAAGTAAAACTACAACTATAAATATTCCTCAGCCCGGTTTGCTTAACTTATCCATGCCGGCTAAAGGATATGGCAGTATTTATGTTTTAAAAAACAAAAAACAAGAATGGGTTTATAATATAAATGGTATAACACGCGAAACAATTTATTTACAACCCGGAAATTACCGGATAATTTGGCGCACAGCATTGGCTAAAAAAATGAATCTATCACAGATTAAAGATTTCAAAGTTATCTCAGGCAGATCGGTGAGTATTAAATTCTAAATCTTCTTTTTTTAAAATCCTGATTTGAAAGAAGAAATTAAATGGGAAAATGCCAAAATAGATAATTTAAATGCATTTTACTTTATACAAAACAGACAGCATCAAAAACATAATAAGTTAATAATGAATAATTTAACAAAATCTTTTTCAACATATGTTCAAAAAGATGTCATCAAACAAGTTCTTTTGTATTTTACAACATAAAATACAGACTGTATTTTTTATAATTTTGATGTCTCAAATGATAAAAATCATATATTTTACAAAAATATATATTATGTATAAAATTATTGAAAAAGAATTTTTCTCAGAAAAAGTGGTTAAATTGGTACTTGAAGCTCCTGATATTGCAAAAAGTCGCAGAGCAGGACACTTTGTAATTGTTCGTACCGATGAAAAAGGAGAACGCATTCCTTTAACCATTGCAGATTCTGATGTTCAAAAAGGAACAATCACTTTAGTGATTCAGGTAGTAGGAGTTACCTCGGCCAAACTGGCAAATTTAAATGTCGGCGATGAAATTTTAGATGTGGTCGGTCCGCTGGGCAAAGCCACTCATATTGAAAATTTCGGAACCGTACTTGCCGCAGGAGGCGGAGTAGGTGTTGCTCCTTTATATCCGATTGTAAAAGCTCTAAAAGAAGCCGGAAATCGTGTAATTACAGTACTGGCAGCACGTACAAAAGACCTTATTATTTTGGAAGAGGAAATGAAAAAATACTCTGACGAAGTAATTGTGATGACCGACGATGGCTCCTACGGAAAAAAAGGCTTAGTAACCATGGGTATGGAAGAAGTAATTGAAAGAGAAAAAGTAGATTTCTCAATGATAATCGGTCCTGCCATTATGATGAAATTTGGTGCTTTGACAACCAAAAAACACAATATCCCCACTGAAGTTAGTTTAAATACCATTATGGTGGACGGAACAGGAATGTGTGGGGCTTGCCGTGTGAGTGTTGGCGGAAAAACACAATTTGTTTGTGTGGACGGGCCTGAATTTGATGCTCATCAGGTTGATTTTGATGAAATGTTGATGAGACTCAATGCTTACAAAAAAGAAGAAACAGAAGCATACGAAAGATATCTTGCTTTACAGCAAGCGTAAAAAATATACTGAAACATGGAAGATTTAAGCTATTATAAAGAAAAACGCAGTGAACAATGGAGAGCAGAACTGCGGAAAACAAAAAAAGCTAAAGAACGCACACTAATGGAGCGCGTTCTGATGTTGGAACAAGATGCCGAAGAACGAAGCCAAAACATTGAAGAAGTTAATTTAGGATTAACCGAAGAAATGGCTTTAGTTGAGGCACAAAGATGCCTTGACTGTGCAAATCCTACCTGTATTACAGGTTGCCCTGTCGGAATTAATATTCCCGGATTTATCAAAAAAATCGAAGTAAAAGACTTTCTGGGTGCAGCAGAAGTACTAAAAGACACCAATACTTTGCCGGCAGTTTGCGGAAGAGTTTGCCCACAAGAAAAACAATGCGAAAATAGTTGTTTCTATACCGTACAGCTAAAAAAACCACCGGTAGCAATTGGATATTTAGAACGCTTTGCGGCTGATTATGAGCGAAACAGCGGTAAAATGGCAATCCCTGATGTGGCAGAGAACAATGGTATTAAAGTAGCCGTAATTGGCTCAGGACCTGCCGGTTTAGCTTGTGCTGCCGATTTGGTAAAATCTGGCTACGATGTTACTGTTTTTGAAGCACTGCACGAAATTGGCGGTGTATTAAAATACGGTATTCCCGAGTTTCGTTTGCCCAATGAAATTGTAGATGTGGAAATAGACAATTTGCGCAAAATGGGCGTAAAATTCCGTACTAACTTTATCGTAGGAAAAACTGCTTCGTTTGACGATTTGCGTGCACAAGGCTATCAGGCATTCTTTGTCGGAAGTGGTGCAGGATTACCAAGATTTATGAATATTCCGGGTGAAAATTCAATCGGTATTTTTTCTTCAAACGAGTACCTGACCCGTGTAAATTTAATGAAAGCTGCCGATAAAAATTACGACACACCTGTTTCTTTCGGAGACACTATTGCCGTAATTGGTGGTGGAAATACAGCTATGGACTCAGTGCGTACGGCAAAACGTCTGGGTGCAAAACGTGCCGTAATAATTTATCGCCGTTCCATTGAAGAAATGCCGGCACGTGTAGAAGAAGTAAAACACGCCCAAGAAGAAGGCATTGAATTTATGAATCTGCACAACCCTGTTGAGTATATTGCAGATCAAGACGGACATGTAAAACAAGTACGTTTACAAAAAATGGAACTTGGAGAACCGGATGCATCCGGTCGTCGCCGTCCGATACCAATTGAAGGTTCTGAATTTCTGATGGATGTTGATGCTGTTGTTGTAAGTGTTGGTGTTTCACCAAACCCACTTATTCCAAGCAGCTTAAAAAATCTGGAAACAACCAAATGGGGAACTATTGTGGTGGATAAAGAAAGTATGCAATCATCAGTTGAAGATATTTTTGCAGGCGGCGACATTGTTCGTGGTGGTGCTACAGTAATTCTTGCC
>JALWNR010000805.1 GCA_027083715.1 Bacteroidales bacterium | reverse complement strand
GCTTTAAACACATTAGTTTTAACTAGTTATTTAATAAATTGTATTGTAAGAGGATATTTCCAAACTTCTCCCTCGTTAGCTTTAATCGCACCGATAATCGGGAAAACTAGTGCAGCAATTGCAACTGCAATTAATCCGATAATCCCGATAAAAATAAAAGTAAGTATTCCAGATACTGTTAAATAAATAACTGCACTAATAATCCAATTAGTAATATACTTCCCTTGTTGGTCAATACGTTCATTATTATCTTTGTTGGTAAGCCACATAACAATTGGTAAGGCTAAACCTGCACCCGGAACAATCAAGCCGGCAAATTGACCTAAATGCATTAATAATAAAAAACTTTTTTCATTCATTCCCCAATACAGAGTTTCATTAGCTTCCATATTAAATAAAATTTTAAGGTTAATATTCTAACAAATGTATAAGTTAGAAACATAATTTCAAAACAATAAAAAATAATTTAGACCAATTAGTAGTATTTGATGATATTATAACTATAACTTTGGTTCAACACACTTGCTCAGGTTTAATTAGTGTCTGTTCATAAAGTCATTGAATTGAAAAAATATCTTTTTGCGCCTTTTTGCTTTTTTCGTTTTGCCTAATACCTAAGCATTTGCTGCAACGAAAAAAACAAAAATTCATCAAAAATCTAATTTTTTCAAAAATCAAGCACTTTATAGACAAACACTAATTAATAACACTCTGTAAAGTCATTATCATTTTTTCTTGCTGTTTTAAATGTCCTTTTTGGGCTTCAATATTTATATATTTAACACCCTTACTCCCGCAATATACGGATAAAGAACCATCATCGGTAACTTTAGAGTTGTCTTGTAAAAGTACATTGAAACCTTTTTGCTTTATTTTGTTATAATAATCTTCTTCGGTTACATAGAAAAAATCGTCTGTATCTTGATTTTTATCTATATAAACGGCAGTAGCATCGGTTTCATATTCACCTCCTTGCACATAGCTAAGAATTGAATAATTGTTTTCGGTATTGTTGTGTAAGGTTACAATAATTATCGCCTCCTTTAACAAGCTGTCGGTAATATAATCTGCAAATGAATTTACAATACTGTCTGCTTCCTGTGAAAATTGGCTATAGCGCTTTAATGTAGCTTCTCTACCCAATGCTGTAAAAATTCGATTCGGGTCAAATTTATATACAGTAGTATCTATATTAAAACTGATTAAACGTTCTCCTGATGCCTGAATTTCAATTAGTTTACCATTAATCTTGTTCAACACATGCTTAGCTGCTTCAACAGATGTGTTTTCATCATCATGCAAATTAAAATAAATAATATTTTGTGTTCCGGAAATATAGGTTTTAAAAACAACAATGCTATCGCCCAATTTAAAAGAAGTGGAGATTTCTTCAAGGTAGTTTTCATTAAATTTTTCATTCGTTTTATTGCTGCAAGAAAAAAGAAGAAAAAAAACAAGCGTTAAAACCATAATAAAGGAAAGATTTATTTTCATGCGTATATATGTTAAAATATTATTTACAAAGTAAATAAATCTATTTTAAAAAACAATATAGTAAATTCAATCTACCCCAGTTGGCAATCTGTAGTAATACTTTGTTATTTTGATATTTTTTTATCTCAATTCTTAATTTGCATTAATAATCAATTTATCATTTCAATTTCAAAAAAAATATGTAAATTTGTAAAGAATTATGTAAATTTAGGATTATGGACCTTGATACTATTATCTATATTGTTATTACAGTGGTAATTTTTATAGTCAGCCTAGTAGGAAATAAAAAGCCTAAGCAATTACCTCCGCAAGAAGAAACTGATGAGGTAGCCTACACTTTAAATGAGTTTGAAAAAATTCTGCAAAGAAAAGAAGAGTTTGCACATGCACAAGCTAATTCTATGGATAATGTAGAAATTGTTCAGGAGGAGAAACCATCTGAGCTTTCAGAATATTACGAAGAAAAAGAGGAACAAAAAAAGGAAAGTATTATTCAAAAGAAAGAAGAAGAATTAAAGATTAAAGAAGATAAAAAAGAGATTGAAGAGGAAACAGATGATGGATTTGATTTAAACTCAGCCATTATTTAT
>JALWNR010000804.1 GCA_027083715.1 Bacteroidales bacterium | reverse complement strand
ATCAAAAACCGAAGAATTGCAGAAAAAATATAATGAACTAAATGATAAATATTTACGTCTGTCAGCAGAATTTGACAATTATCGTAAACGTTGCTTAAAAGAAAAAACCGATTTAATTAAATCGGCAGGTGAGGATATTTTAATTAATATTTTGCCGGTAATGGATAATTTTGAACGCGCCATGAAGTCGCTGGATGAAAACCCTGATATCGACTCGGTAAAAGAAGGTATTCATCTAATCTACAACAGTTTTAAAGATTTTCTTTCGCAAAAAGGAATTAAAGAAATTGAAGCAATTGGTGAAGATTTTGATACCGACAGGCACGAAGCAATATCGCAAATACCGGCGCAAAGCGAAGACCAAAAAGGAAAAGTAATTGATACAGTTGAAAAAGGTTATGAACTTAACGGAAAAATTATTCGCTTTGCGAAAGTTGTTGTAGGAATATAAACAGACATTTGACAATTTAAAAACCATGGCAAAAAGAGATTATTACGAGGTTTTAGGGGTTTCAAAGAATGCCACTAAAGAAGAATTAAAAAAAGCATATCGAAAACTGGCATTAAAATACCACCCCGACAGAAACCCAAACGATAAAGATGCAGAACACAAATTTAAAGAAGCTGCCGAAGCCTATGAAGTGTTAAGCAATGATGATAAAAGAAACCGTTATGACCAGTTTGGTCATGCCGGAGTTGGGGGAGCCTCAGGGAATGGTGCCGGTGGTTTTGGAATGGACATTGAAGATATTTTTTCACATTTTGGTGATATTTTTGGTTTTGGAGGTTTTGGAGGAAGCCGAAGAGGTGGCAGAAGAATGACCAAAGGCAGTAATTTGCGCGTTCGGGTAAAACTTACACTGGATGAAATTGCCAAAGGTGCTACAAAAAAACTGAAAGTTAAAAGATATGTGGCTTGCTCTGCTTGCGACGGAACAGGAGCAGCCTCATCTTCGGATGTTCAAACCTGCCAGACATGCCACGGCATGGGACAGGTTACGCGGGTTACCAATACCATTTTGGGGCAGATGCAAAGTACGGCAACCTGCCCTTCGTGCGGAGGTACCGGAAAAACAATTACAAAAAAATGTACCAGTTGCTATGGTGAAGGTATTGTTAAAAAAGATGATGTTATTGAAGTAAACATTCCGGCAGGAGTAGCCGAAGGAATGCAGCTATCTATTTCGGGCAAAGGTAATGCTCCACGCGGCGGCGGTATCAACGGTGATTTGCTGGTGGTGATTGAAGAAATTGAACACCCCGAGCTAATTCGTCATGATAATGATCTTTTATACAATCTGAACATCAGTGTACCCGATGCTATTTTAGGAACTCCCGTTGAAATTCCTACATTGAACGGTAAAGTAAAAGTAAAAATAGAACCAGGAACTCAATCCGGTAAAATTTTAAGATTAAGAGGAAAAGGTGTACCCGATGTTCAGGGTTACGGACATGGTGATTTATTGGTAAAAGTAAACGTATATATCCCCAAAAACATTTCACGTGAGGAACGTAAAATCCTGGAAAAATTAAAAAACTCTGAGAATTTTGAAGCGAAAGCCAAAACCGAAAAAGGTTTTTTTAATAAGGTAAGAGATTTTTTTGAGGGATAAATAAAGCCAATATTGGATGTCGGGTGTTTTTTCAATATCCGCCATTTGATATTTGACATGTAAACTCCTGCATATGCCCAACAATTATTTTCAATTCAAGCAGTTTGTTGTCTATCAGGATAAAGCTGCCATGAAAGTGAGTGCTGATGCTGTAATTCTGGGTGCATGGACTGAGTTTAGCTTCGCAAAAAAGATTATTGACATTGGCACAGGCACAGGGCTGCTTAGCCTGATGGCAGCACAAAAATCACAAGCCGATATAACCGCTGTTGAAATTGACAGCAACAGTGTAAAACAGGCGAAAGAAAATTTTGATTTATCACCTTGGAAAAACCGCATTCATCTGATTCATACCTCATTTCAGGATTTTGCTCTACAAGCCATTGAGAAATTTGATTTGGTAATTTGCAACCCGCCTTATTTTAATGGCAGCTACCAATCGCCAGACAAAAGCCGCAACACAGCAAGACAAGACAAGCTGCTTCCCTTGCCCGATTTATTTTCAGCCGTAAAAAAAATATTATCTACAACAGGAAAATTTTATATTATCTACCCTTTTGCACAAAAACAGGCTTTGTTAAAAGAAGCAGAAAAAGAATCACTTTATCCATTAAAAATTTTGGAAATAAAAACAAAGCCCGGGAAAGCACCGAACAGATTAATTATTTGTTTTACAACAAAAAAATCGGCTGTGCATACAGAACAACTACACCTGCGCGATGAATTAACAAAAAAATACAGCAAAGAATACCGAAATTTAACAAAGGATTTTTACTTAAATTTTTAGACCTAGATAATGTACCCTTACCCATACAGACTAAAATAAACTACTCTTTCAGAGTGATTTTTATGATTTTCTCCGCAGATTAATTGGATTAACCCGCAAATTATAAATAATCGGAAATATTGCAGCAGGCAATTGCCCCTTAGGGAAGAGATAATGAAAAAAATAACACAAATACCAAAGGTGCAAAATCACATATGGTATCTTTTCAAAAATCTTATCCGCGCTAATCTGAGTAATCTGCGGATATTTTTCTGAAAGCCTGATTTATTGCAACTCAGAATAGCTCTTTAAAAAAATCCAAACTTATTATTTACAGACATCCCTACAAATTTACAGCCCTTATGAATATTTATACATTTTATTTGCAAAAAAATCAACAAACTTGTTGAAGAATATAAAAATTAGCTCTTAAAATACTGAAAAAAAGTTTACTTTTGTATTTCTTTAAAACAATTCAAAAATTACCTCTTTTCTATGATGAATTTTCACAATTCATTGTTCGTATAGAAAATCCGGTATTTAACGTAACAGATATTAAATTAAAAAATAGTTTATTATGGTCAAAACTAAAAAGTATCTTACATGTGACGGGAACTATGCAGCTTCGCATATCGCATATATGTTCAGCGAGGTAGCAGCCATTTACCCAATCACACCTTCATCAAACATGGCAGAAAATGTTGATGAATGGGCTGCCAACGGCAGGAAGAACATCTTTGGAGAAACTGTGGATGTAAAAGAAATGCAATCGGAAGCCGGTGCTGCCGGTGCGGTTCACGGTTCTTTGCAAGCTGGTGCTTTAACAAGTACATTTACTGCCTCACAAGGTTTGCTTTTAATGATACCTAATATGTATAAAATCTCCGGTGAATTATTACCTGGTGTATTCCATGTTAGTGCACGAAGTCTTGCTGCGCAAGCATTATCAATATTTGGAGATCATTCGGATGTAATGAGTGCACGCCAAACAGGTTTTGCATTTCTTGCAACCGGTAGTGTTCAGCAAATTATGGATATTGCAGGTATTGCTCACCTTGTTGCAATTAAATCACGCATTCCTTTTGTACATTTCTTCGATGGTTTCCGTACTTCACACGAAATTCAGAAAGTTGAAGTTATGGAGCAGGAAGTTATGGAAAACATGCTGGATTGGGATGCTTTACAAAAATTCCGCGAAAGCGCATTAAATCCTGAAAATCCTGTAACCAGAGGTACAGCTCAAAACCCTGATATTTACTTCCAGGCTCGTGAAGCTGCTAATCCGTTCTACGAGAGAATACCGGATATGGTAGAAGAATATATGCAGGAAATTACCAAAATCACAGGTCGTCCTTATCATCCTTTTAATTATTTTGGAGCTGATGATGCAGAGCATGTAATTGTTGCAATGGGCTCAGTTACTCAAACCATTAAAGAGGTGGTTAATTACCTGAATGACAAAGGCGAAAAAGTAGGTTTATTAATCGTTCACCTGTATCGTCCGTTCTCAGAGAAATATTTCTTTAAAGCAATGCCAAAAACAGTAAAAAGAATTGCTGTTTTAGACAGAACAAAAGAACCGGGAGCAAACGGCGAACCTTTATATATGGATGTCCGTGATATTTATTATGAAAAAGAAAATGCTCCGATTATTGTTGGCGGACGTTACGGATTAAGTTCAAAAGACACTACGCCGGCTCAAATTATTTCAGTTTATAACAACCTGAAACAAAAAGAGCCTAAAAATCAGTTTACTATTGGTATTGTTGATGATGTAACATTCACATCATTACCTCAGTTGCCTGAAATCAGCACAGTACCGGAAGGAACTTTTGAAGCTAAATTCTACGGTTTGGGTTCTGATGGTACAGTAGGTGCAAATAAAAACTCTATTAAAATTATTGGTAACTCTACCGATAAATATTGTCAGGCTTATTTTGCTTATGATTCTAAAAAATCAGGAGGTATCACAATTTCTCACTTGCGTTTTGGCGATCAATTGATTCGCTCAACCTATCTGGTAACGCAGCCGGACTTTGTAGCTTGCCACGTTCCTGCATATCTGAAAAAATACGATATGCTTAAAGGTATGAAAAAAGGAGGAACTTTCTTGTTGAACAGTATCTGGGATGTTGAAGAAACAAAAAATCAGCTTCCTGACCACATGAAAAAGTTCCTTGCCGAGAACGATATTAAGATGTACATCATCAATGCAACAAAAATTGCACACGAAATAGGCTTGGGTTCACGTACCAATACCATTATGCAGTCAGCTTTCTTTAAAATTTCCGGTGTAATTCCTTACGAAAAAGCCGTTGAAGAAATGAAGAAAGCCATTGTAAAATCATTCTCAAGAAAAGGGGATGAAGTTGTAAACATGAACTACAAAGCTGTTGAACGCGGTGGTGATGTTACAGAAGTGGCAATTCCTGCTGAATGGAAGGATATTGAAGTTAAGGAAGAAAACACAAATGGCGACCGCCCTGATTTCATCAAAAACTTTGTTGATGTAATTAATGCACAGGATGGCGATGAAATTCCCGTTAGTGCATTTGTGGGTCGTGAAGACGGTTCACTTCCTCCGGGAACAGCTGCTTTTGAAAAACGTGGTGTAGCCACTGAAATCCCGAAATGGATTGCAGATAACTGTATTCAGTGTAACCAGTGTGCCTATGTTTGTCCTCACGGAGTTATTCGTCCGTTCTTGTTTGATGACGATGACAAAGAAAAAGCTCCCGAAGGAATTGAAACCATTCCTGCAGTAGGAAAAGACTTGAAAGGTTATGGTTTCCGCATTCAGGTAAGTGTTTTAGATTGTACAGGTTGTGCTG
The DNA here is from genome assembly GCA_027083715.1 of Bacteroidales bacterium. GTDB lineage: Bacteria > Bacteroidota > Bacteroidia > Bacteroidales > NBLH01 > NBLH01. Next base: position 4,021 of record JALWNR010000804.1, on the reverse strand, counting down.
TTTGTGCCGAGGTTTGTCCTTCAAAAGAGAAGTCTTTAGTTATGGAGCCTTTGACAGAACACATGGATCAAGTAGAAAAATGGGATTGGGTTCACGAAAATGTCGGATACAAAGACAAATTGGTTCCCAAAGAAAAAACTTTCAAAAACAGCCAGTTTGCACAACCACTATTTGAATTTTCAGGAGCATGTGCCGGTTGTGGTGAAACACCTTATGTAAAATTAACTACTCAATTGTTTGGTGACCGCATGACTATTGCTAATGCAACGGGATGTTCTTCAATTTACGGAGGTTCTGCACCATCAACTCCATATACAACCAATTCAGAAGGTCATGGACCTGCCTGGGCAAACTCGTTATTTGAGGACAATGCCGAATTTGGTTTTGGTATGGCAGTAGCTTCTGACAAATTAAGAGCGCGTATTGAGCGTAAATTTAAAGAAGCATTGGCAAATGGTGTGCCGGAAGAATTGAAAGCTGCAATGCAAAACTGGATTGATACCAAAGACGATGGCGAAAAATCGAAAGAAGCAAGTCAGGCTGTAATTCCATTATTAGAAAAATGTGAAAAACCTTTTGCAAAAGAAGTATTGGCTCTGAAACAATATCTAACCAAAAAATCACATTGGATATTTGGTGGCGACGGTTGGGCTTATGATATTGGATACGGTGGTTTGGATCATGTACTGGCATCAGGCGAAAATGTTAATGTTTTAGTACTTGATACCGAGGTTTATTCAAACACAGGTGGTCAGTCTTCAAAAGCAACACCAACAGGAGCTATTGCTAAATTTGCCGCATCGGGTAAAAAAATCCGTAAAAAAGATTTGGGTGCAATGGCGATGACCTATGGTTATGTTTATGTTGCTCAAATTGCAATGGGTGCCAATATGGGACATGCTTTTAAAGTGATTAAAGAAGCAGAAGCTTATCCGGGACCATCCTTAATTATTGCTTACTCTCCGTGTATTGCACATGGTTTAAGAAAAGGAATGAACACCATGATGGATGCGGAAAAAGAAGCCGTTCAATCAGGATATTGGAGTTTGTATAGATATAACCCATTGATTGGAGAAGAGGGTAAAAACCCGTTCTCACTGGATTCAAAAGAGCCGGATTGGAATAAGTTCAGAGAATTTCTGATGAGTGAGGTTCGTTATACCTCATTGCTTAAAGCATTCCCTGATCAGGCAGAAGAATTGTTTAAAACTGCTGAGGAAAATGCAAAATGGCGTTATGACTATTATAAACGTCTTGCTCAAATGGAATATTAATCACATAAATATACGTTCAATAAAAAAGCCCGCATAGCGGGCTTTTTTTTATAATCAAAGAAGAGAAATCAAGAATTAATATATTCAATTGCATTCAAAGCAGCCAAGGTGCCATCAGCTGTTGCAGTAGTAATTTGGCGATAACGTTTTGCCAAACAATCACCTGCTGCAAATACACCTTTTATATTAGTTTGGAAATTTTCATCCACTAAAATCTCACCACGCTCATTTAGTTTTACAATTTCTTTTACAAATTCGGTTTGCGGAATGTATCCAATAAAAATAAATACACCATCGATATCCATTTCGGTAATTTCATGCGTTCGCTGATGCTCAATTTTAACCCTGCGCAGACTTTCATCTCCAAAAAACTCAATAATTTCCGATTCCATAATGAAATTAATTTTCGGATTGTTTTTAGCTTCTTCCACTGCCCAAGGATACGCCTGAAAATGATCAAACTGGTGAACAATGGTAACTTTTGAAGCGTATTGGGTAAGTGAAACTGCTTCTTCCAAAGCCGAATTACCGCCTCCTACTACAATTATTTCCTTATCCTGAAAAAAATCTCCATCGCAAGTGGCGCAATAAGAAATTCCTTTACCGGCAAATTCAGTTTCTCCCGGAACATTTAGCGGTCTGGATTTACCTCCTGAAGCAATAATTACTGCATTTGCGGTATATTCGTCCTTATCGTTTACCACCACTTTTTTTTCATCACCACTTAAATTCATAGAAGTGATTTTTATATTTGATTTAATGGTGCATCCGAATGTTTTGGCTTGTTTACGCATGGTTTTAGCCAGCATATAACCGGAAATGCTCTCAATACCAGGGTAATTAGCTATTTCGTGGGTTAAAACCACTTGTCCGCCAATGGTTCCGCTGTCCAGAATCAAGGTTTTGGTTTTTGCACGGGCAAGATAAATTCCTGCTGTTAATCCGGCAGGTCCTCCGCCAAGAATTATAACATCAAAATTATTTGTTTCCATAATGATAAATATTAAAAAATGCCATTCCACACAAGGTAGAATGACATTTAAATATTCATTTTTTAAATTTATTTTCCAAATTCACTATCCAAAATTTCTGTAATTTGATCCCGATTTTGGATACTGCTGGTTGCTTTTACTACCTTTCCGTTTTTGTAATAAACAGTAAAAGGCAAGCCCATAAACCCGCTACACTCCGGCAAGTTACGAATTACTGCAGCATGCGGATTATCAAAAAGCATATCGGCAAAAGCTACATGCTCATATTCATCACCTTCCTGCAATTCTTCCATAACGGCATACACCGGCACACACATGGGTCCCATGCGTCCACAGCAAATCATAACATTCTCATTCTCTGCAAGGAATTTATTATAATCCTCAGTATCAACAATATGTCTTAAATCAGTCTGCAATGTCATATCTAACTATTTTAATATTTAACCATGTATATAAATCGGTCGCAAAAATATAAAAAAAAGACAATATGCCAAATAGGCATCATTGTCTTTTTATACTCCTAAATCCTAAACTATCTTCAAATCTAATTTATTTACTTAACAATAACTTCTCCACGCATCCTAAGCACTACTTTATATTTATCTCTTCCATTTTTATCTTTTCCGGGTATATTGGTAATTAAGGTTACCGTTTTATTTTGCTTTCCGGATTTATGTGCCGAATTAAAAATTACTTTTATCTCACCTGTTTGTCCGGGTTTTATAAGCTTAGGAACTTCTGCTGTGGTGCATCCACAACTTGAACGGGTTTTATGAATAAGCAAATCCCTTTTTCCGTTATTTTTGAATTTAAAAACATGAGTTATCACATCCCCTTGCTTAATTTCTCCAAAATTATATTCACGGCTTTCAAAATCCATAGTTGGTGCATTAGCCAATTCTTCTTTACTAAGTTTTGTAAAATCTTCAACAATAGTAGCACTAACAGTTAAAGTATTTCTCGGCTGAGGCTGACCATCTACCAAAATATTTAAACGGTCATATACATAATCCCAATTGTTTTTCTTAGAAGCATCATAAGTTATTGTGATTTTTCCCTCCTGCTTAGGTTTTAATACTGAAGGTGTTATTTCTGTTTTAATATGTGCAGGTATCCTTTTAGAGTCAAAACTTAGTTTAATTTCCTTGTCTGAATCATTTACTATCCCAATTGTCTGCTTTTTCACATCGGTATTATAAATACGTGCAAATGCCACATGGTTTGTTTTCAAACGTAAAGGACCCATTTGAAACCGATAAATATCCGATAAGGTTTTTTCCTTAGGAATTACCTCTCCTGTAACTACCAATTTAACAGGTGCTTTTGTTGCCGTATTATACACTAAAATATGCTTATTAAAAGCACCAGGGCGATTACGCGGATCGTATTGAGCACTCACAAACCCAGACTCTCCGGGCTTAACAGGCTTTCTTGTCCACTGAGGAGTTGTACAGCCACAACTTGACTCAACATTGGTAATAATTACCGGCTGATCTCCGGTATTTTTAAATGTAAATTTATGAGTGGCTAAACCACCATCTTCTTGTATTTTACCAAATGCATAAGAATTTTCTTGAAACTCAATTTTTGCCTGTGCGCTAAGTTGCTGATTAGAGATAAACAAAGCAACAATTACCATCAGTAAACCTATTCTTTTCATAATGTTCTCTTTTTATTAAATTATTTTTCAGCAAATTTAAAAGAAATATTCTACTTTTATTAAGTCTTATCATGTTAAACAAAACAATAAACGCA
>JALWNR010000803.1 GCA_027083715.1 Bacteroidales bacterium | reverse complement strand
ATTTATCTACGATAATTTGTGTAATCAGTGGATTGTTTTATTTCTCCACAGATTATGCAGATTATCACTAATTATCTGTTTTTTTACTAATTATGCAGACTATCACAAATACTTATTTGTTTTCTGTGTTAATTTGTGTAATCAGTGGACTTTTCTATTGCTTACAAATTACTCACATTAAATTTTTTTCTCCACCGATTATCACCGATTATCCAGATTTATCTATACTTATCTGCGTTAATTTGTGTAATCTGTGGATAAGTTGATTATCTTTTTGCTTTGGTATAGATTTTTTCAATAATTTCAACAGTTTTCATACCCTCAAAGGCATTGGTTGCAATAATTCCTTTATGATTGAGTACATTAATTACGTTTTCATATACTTTATCATGGTTTGACATGGAACCTTTGTATTCTCCATATTCGTTAGGCGGATTACCCGGAGGCAAATCTTTAATCTCAAAATTATCAAATTTTTGATATTCCAATTCATTTAGGTATTGACCACCAATTTTTACCGTTCCTTTTTCGCCAAAAATTGTGATGGAGCCTTCCATATTTTTACCAAAACTGTTTACACTGTAGTTGATAGTTCCCAAAGCACCGTTATAAAATTCTAAAGAAACGGCACCGGTATCTTCAAATTCAATAATTCCTTGATGTTCGTAATTACCTATTTTGGCTTCAACATCTTTTACATCACCTACCAACCAGTACAGTAAATCAATAAAATGGCTAAATTGTGTAAAAAGTGTTCCACCATCTAATTTTAAAGTACCTTTCCAGTCTGAGTTTTTGTAATAAGCCTCGTTTCGATTCCAGAAACAGTTAAGCTGCGCGCTGTAAATTTTGCCCATTCTTCCATCTTCAATAGCTTTTTTTATAGCAACTACAGGTGGATTAAAACGGTTTTGCTTAACAATAAAAAGCATTTTGTTAGCTTTCAGCGATTCGGAAATCATTTGTCCGGCATCGGCAACGGATATTGCCATGGGCTTTTCGCAGAGTACATGAAAACCTGCACGCAAAGCTTTAATGGTATGTTCGGCATGAAGCCCGTTAGGTGTGCAAATAGATACTACATCAATATCTTTTTCGTTTTTTAATAATTCATCTAAATCGTAGTAGATTGTAGCATCATATTCTTTTCCTAGTTTGTCTGCTCTGATGCTGTCTGTATCGCAAACCGCTTTTAAGTTTCCAAGGCGTGCAATGTGCCCTGCATGGCGTTGGGCAATTCGCCCACAACCGATTAGTGCAAAATTGTATTTTTTCATTTTGTTATAGTGAAGTTATTATGGTAAAATTTGAAAGATAAAGTTAATTGAAAATTGTGGAAAGATATTTTTTATGTTGTGAAATGAGTATTTTTTTTGATGAAATGAAGTGTGTTTATTATCAGATGCCCGATACTCCGGTTTTAAACAGAGAGCTATTAATTTTCCGGTAATTTATCATCCTCTCGTTTCATAAATACAAACAAACTATAAAACAGCATCATAAAAAGTATTCCGTTCATGCGGTTCATCATCGATTCAAATAAGAAGTTTATTGACAGAATGAGCAATAAAAAGAAAAGTAGATAATGCTTATTTCGATAGGCATAAACAAAACCACCAATCAGAATATACATAAGTGCTAGAAAACCGAAAATACCTAAACCGGCAAAGGTCTCCATATATTGATTGTGGGCATTCAGTCTTTCTTCGGCTGCTTTTTCAAAGCCGTATTTTTTATATTGTTTTTTTAACTCATCGTACATATTAGCAGGTCCTACACCAAACCAAAAATTTTCTTTAATAATCTGCAGAGCTGCATAATTGGTTTGAAAACGGGCATCCATTTTTTTTAATTCTACTTTGTCAGGATCTTTTAACAATACTTTAGTTTGTTCTATAATCTTTTGCATTTTTGTACTTGACAGAATAAATATTACCCCTAAAACAAGAACAATAATACCGGTAAAAAAATATCGTTTTTGTTTTTTCCGGTATATTTCAAATAAAATGATAAAAAAGGAACTGACAATAAAGGCAATAAATCCTGCTTTAGATTGCAAAAGGTAGATTAACAGGACAAAAAAAAGTATAACAA
>JALWNR010000802.1 GCA_027083715.1 Bacteroidales bacterium | reverse complement strand
AAATTCTCTTCACGCATCTACTTCGTTACGAATTCCTTGAAATATAAAGATATGTCGGCGGAATTCGGTGCCTTGTATCTGCATAAAGAGAATTTCATGAATTATTGCGGTTAATGGCAAATAAAATAATTCATTATTATTATTGGATGTAATGTATTGATTTATAAATGATTATTATTTATTTTTCAGGATATGTTATTTGACATTTAATCCCCAAAAAAATAGTTTAAATTACTGTTTGATTTTCATTTAATTTTTCATTTCCTTTGCAGGGATTTGAAATAGTTGTTAAAATGAAAATAAATACTAGAAGAAAGCCTGATTGGTTAAAAATAAAGCTTCCGCAAAAAGATGCTTATGCAGAAGTGAAACAATTGGTTAAAGATAACAATTTACATACGATATGTACCAGTGGCTCGTGTCCAAACCTTGGCGAATGTTGGGATGCAGGAACGGCCACTTTTATGATTTTGGGCGATATTTGTACACGTGCCTGCAAATTTTGTGCGGTAACAACCGGAAAACCTTTACCTATTGATAAAAACGAACCGGTTAAATTAGCACGTTCCATAAAAGCACTGAAATTAAAACATTGTGTAATTACATCGGTGGATAGGGATGATTTACCGGATTACGGTGCATCCTTTTGGGCAGAAGTTATTCGTCAAATAAAAAAACACAATCCCAATACTACGATTGAAGTACTTATTCCGGATTTTAACGGAAGAACAGATTTGGTGCAACAGGTGATTGATGTACAGCCTGATATAATTTCTCATAATTTAGAAACAGTACGCCGTCTTACACCGCAAATACGCACCAAAGCACAATATGATACCAGCCTGAAAGTATTAAAATATATTGCCGATGCCGGTATGCGTGCAAAATCGGGAATTATGCTCGGTATAGGCGAAACTTTTGGAGAGGTGTTGGAAACAATGGATGATTTGCGTGCCGTAAATTGTGAAGTAATGACTATTGGGCAATATTTACAACCGACTAAACAAAATATGGAGGTGCAGGAGTATGTGAAACCTGAGGTTTTTGCCGAATTTAAAAAAATCGGTTTGGAAAAAGGTTTTCGTTTTGTAGAAAGCAGTCCGTTGGTAAGGTCGTCTTATCATGCAGAGAAGCATGTTTTATAGTTTGAGGATATAAGGGTTACTAATAATTGAGCCGCAAATGGTTGATAAGCAAAATTTTCAATATAAAGATTTAGGGTTAATTTCCTACAAAAAAGCTTGGGATTATCAAACTATTTTGTTTAATATGCTTTTGGAAGAAAAAGCCTGTGGCGGGATGGGGCAAAACCGTTTGCTTTTTTGTGAGCATCCGCATGTTTTTACCATAGGTAAAAGTGGTGATTTTTCTAACCTGCTGATTAATAAAGAGCAACTTGCTGATAAAGGTATTGATTATTACCATATCGACAGGGGTGGAGATATTACTTATCACGGACCCGGACAACTAGTGGCATATCCTGTTTTTAATTTAGATAGTTTCGGTATTGGTACGCGTGAGTATGTTTATCGTTTAGAAGAGTTAATTATTTCGGCAATGAAAGACTTTGGAATTAAATGCAGCCGTTTGGAGGGTGCAGCAGGCATTTGGATAGATGCTGATATACCTGTAAAAAGTCGAAAAATATGTGCAATCGGTGTGCGTAGTAGCCGACGGGTAACAATGCATGGATTGGCTTTAAATGTAAATACAGATTTGAATTATTTTAATTATATCAACCCTTGTGGTTTTACTGATAGAGGTGTAACATCCATTCAAAAAGAATTAGGTACAAAAGTAGATTTTGAAAAAGTAAAAGTGGTCTTATTAAGATACTTTAAAGAATATTTTTAATGAATTGTTGCTGCTTACTAATTTCTAATAATCCAATACAGTATCTAATTAACCATCATCCCATTTCAAGTATTCGTTCTATCATAAGCATAATGGATACTCCAAGTCCTGCACCGGAAAGTACCAAAGTCCAGTCGCGCATTTTTACATGTAAAAATCGGAATGCTGTTGATGCAGAAGCTAATATGATTAATACAATTACAACTTGCCCTAATTCCAAGCCTAAGTTAAAAGCAAATAATGGCTTTACAATGCTTTGTTCCATCCCCAGAAGACTTTTTAAATAGTTAGAAAAACCTAAACCATGAATTAAACCGAAAAATAGAGCAGTAAGATATTTAAAATGATGTAAGCGAGAAGAAAAATCCTGTGTTTTTGTTACAATATTGCCAATTGCAGTAATAAAAATAGTTAAAGGGATTAAAAATTCAATAATTGAAGCATCTATATTTACAATATTTAAGGTGGCTAAAGCTAATGTTGTGGTATGACCTATGGTAAAAGCCGTAACCAGTATCAGTACTTTTTTCCAATTGGCAAAGCGGTAAACAGCCGTTAAGGTTATAATAAAGAGTATATGGTCAAATGCTTGATAATCAACAATGTGGTCGAATCCAAGCTGTAAGTATATTCCAAATATTGACATGGTAGTTTTTATTTTCAAAAGTCAATATTTTTACGTAAAAGCAGTAAACAATAATGATGTTGTAAAACATGTTTTTACTAAGCTGTACCCTGCAATCCTGAATCAGCCATTATTTAACCTTAAATCCGCAGGTATGTTTGTAACGATAATCCAAAATGTGCATCAGTATTGGTGTAGCACAGAAAAAAGCAACGCAGGCGTATCACTTGATACGGTGAGTAGGTTTTTTCGAGCATTGCCAATAATGGTGTGCAGTTTGGATTTGCAGTAAAAGATACTTGCGGATTTAAGGTTTAACACAAATTAACTACATTTTGACAAAATTTTTAATAATTTTACATTAAAATTCATATTTCTTGAATGTTTAAGATAAATAATGAGGAATTTTTGTATGCATTTTAATTTATCCTTAATATCAGTTTTAGTTTTTCTTTTTTCTTTTCATGCCGAAGGTAAAATAAAGGAAAAAGCAACATATCATCCGGTACATGTGTCCTATACTAATGTAGAGTATGATGCACAAAGTAAAGAATTTAAGATGTTGTTCAAGATTTTTGTCGATGATTTTGATAAAGTATTACAGCAAAAGTATCATGTGAGCTTGGAATTGCAAGCCGGAAAAAAGAAAAGCGGATATCAAGAGTATATTACAAAGTATATTAATGAACACTTTAAGATTTTTGCTGATAATAAGGATATTACAAATAATAAATTAAAATTTTCACATTCAGAGGTACGGGAAAAAGCAATTTGGTTGTATTATAATTGTAGATATAACGGAAAATCTGCTAACTTTGAAATTTGGAACTCTTTAATGACTGATTTATATCGTGATCAAACCAATTTGTTAATTTTTACTTATTTGGATAATCAAACGGCATTAAGGTTTACTAACAGTGAAACGATAGAGAAAGTATCGTTTTAATTGTAATCGAAAATTAAATAAGAAATGAAACTCAAATACATTATATTTATATTTTTTTTGGCTTTTTCAGCCGATGTTTATGCTACGCATAATAGAGCAGGGGAGATAACCTATGAGCAAATCGGTTTATATAAATACCGGATTACTTTAATTACCTACACCTATACCAAAGCCCCTGCAGACCGACCTGAGTTGGATATTTATTTTGGTGATGGAACTTCTGAAACTGTTCCGCGTATAGAAGAACTATATTTACCTGATGATTACAAACGAAACAAGTATGTGGTTATTCATACTTATTCCGGTCCGGGAACCTATGTGATTAGCATGGAAGATCCTAACCGTAATGAAGGGGTACGTAATATACCCAATTCGGTAAATGTGCGTTTTGCAGTAAAAACCATCTTACAAATAAATCCTACACTTGGTGAAAACAATACACCAATTATGCTAAATCCGCCCATTGACAAAGCAGCTAAAGGTTTAGTATTTATACACAATCCTAATGCTTATGATCCTGACGGGGATAGCCTTTCTTATAAATTATCGGTTTGTTTGGGAGATGGAGCTCAGCCGATTGAAAATTATCGTTTACCCGAAGCCAGTCATAGTATCAGAGTTGATTCAATTACCGGTGATTTAATTTGGGATGCTCCTGTTTATCTTGGAATCTATAATGTAGCAATGGAAATTGAAGAATGGAGAAACGGTATAAAAATAGGCAGTATTATTCGTGATATGCAAATCGAAGTGGTGGAAACAGATAATAAACCACCTGTTATTGATCCGGCGGGTCCATTTTGCGTAGATGCGGATTCTTTGTTACAATTTACCATAACTGCACGCGATACGGCTACAGAAAATATTACTTTAAGCTCAACAGGAGGTGTTTATTCTTTGCCAAATAGTCCGGCGGTTTTTGATGAAGGTGTTTCCGGCTATGGTATAGTCCAGGGTGATTTTTCGTGGCAAACTATTTGCGAACATGTGCGTAAACAACCCTATATGGTTATTTTTAAAGCAACTGATGATAATCCCGACCAGTCTTTATTTGATTATGAAAATGTCGATATTACAGTAGTGGGACCTGCACCCGAGAATGTTCGTTTGGAACCTACCAACAGTGCTGTTTATGTTAAATGGGATACCAGTCGATGCTCAGAAGTTGTTGGATATAAAATATATCGAAAAAATGAAAAAATAAATTTCGAACCGGCACAATGCGAAACAGGGGTACCTGATTATACCGGATATCAATATATTGGAACTGTTGAAGGATATGACAACACCGGATTTTTAGATAATAATAACGGAGAAGGTTTAACGCATGGTTATGTTTATTGTTATATGGTTGTTGCTTATTATCCTGACGGTGCTGAAAGTTATGCTTCAAAAGAAGTATGTGCTGAACTTACTTCGGGTGTTCCGATAATTTTAGAAACAAGTGTTTCAACTACTGATCAAACTAATGGAGCAATTCATTTAAAATGGTTAAAACCTTTTGATTTTGACTCTATTGCAAATCCCGGACCCTATCGATATAATATTTATCGTTCCGACGATTTATGGGGAAGTGCTTTTACCGATCCTGTTTATGTTTACGGTATTGATAATACTACATATATTGATACTATGTATAATACACTTGAAAAACCAAGGATCTATAAAATGGGCTTATATAATTACGATTCTCAAAACGATACTTGGAACATTATCGGAATCCCTGAGAAAGCCGCATCGCCTTTCTTAGTTTTATATGCACGCGACAATGAAATTGAGTTAGAAATTCAGGAAAATGTTCCCTGGGAGAATTATCAATACGTTATTTATAAAAAAAATGAAACTACCGGTCAATTTGATTCTTTGACAACTGTAAGTGATCCAAAATTTATAGAACGTGGATTAAACAACGGAAGTACTTATTGTTATAAAGTAAAAACTATCGGACAATATGGTTTAGATACCATTCCGCATCCTTTGATAAATTATTCTCAGGAAGCTTGTGCTGTTCCGGTAGATACTGTTCCTGCTTGCGCACCTGAACTTACAGTTGTGAATAATTGCGACAGTTTACGCAATGAGTTGGTATGGACAAATCCGAATAATTATTGTGCTGATGATGTGATTAAATACAATATTTATTATGCAAAAACTATAGATGCACCTCTGGAATTGCTTACAACTATTGAGAATGTAAACGATACCACATTTTGGCATTATCCTGATGGTCCATTATCAGCCTGTTACGTAGTAACAGCTGTTGATTCGTTTCAGAATGAAAGTGCATTTACGAATAAAGTATGTGCTGATAATTGCGATTACTATTCGCTGCCAAATACTTTTTCGCCTAATGATGATGGTATTAACGATATTTTTAAGCCTATCTCTAATTTCTTAGTCGAAAAAATAGATATAAAAATTTACAATCGTTGGAGCGTATTGGTATATCAAACAAATGATCCTGAAATTAATTGGGATGGGCGCGATATGACTACAGGTAAAAAAGTGTCTAGTGGAGTATATTATTATGTTTGCGATGTATGGGAGTATAGGGTTTCTGGGGTTGAAGTGCGTAATTTTACCGGTTTTATACATGTTTTTTCCGAACCGGCAAAAGCTAAAGGAGAGTAGAGTTGGTTTTTAATTATGAATGGTTAATGATAAATTATGAGTCTGTCTGACAACCAGTAGGTTGATTATCATCAAAAACTTTGTGTTATTTGTATTTTTAAAAATGATGAATTAACCGACAATAACAAATAAAAATATAAAATATAATGAAATTAAGATATAAGCTAATAATTGTTTTGTTAATTACGGTTTCTTTTGTTGGATTTGCACAAAAGAACCATTATTTGCTTGCGCAAATTCAATATCAAAATAAAAATTATGATTTAGCCGCTATTGAAATTCAAAAATATCTTACGGAAAACACAAAAGATAATAATGCACTTATTTTAAGTGCAAAAATTAATATTGAATTAAAGAATTATAGTCGGGCAGTCAATAATTTATTAGTTCTATCTCCTAAAAAATATTCAGAACTCTATTTATTACTGGCTCTTGCCTATGCCGGTAATACAGATAAAGCGAATGCTATTAATTATTTAAATAAATATTTAAGACAACGAAACAAAATAGCTGAGGATAGAATTATTGCTTGTCCTGAGTTTGGTAATATTGCAGATAGTCAAGAATGGCAATCTTTATGGGAAAAAAGTAATTATTCAAAAAAAGAAATTATGCTGCTTGATGCAAAATCAGCTTTTAATGCAGGAAATTATGGACAAGCTGAAAATCTGCTAAATAATTATATTATAAAATATGATGCACAGCCCGAAGTACTTTATATGAAAGCTCAAATATCCGCTTCGCATGAAAATTATAAAGATGCATTTAACTATATTAATAAAGCAGTTGCATTGTCGGACGATAATGAACAGTATCTTAAAACAAGAGCAGGTATTGAATATTATTTAAAAAAATACAATAAAGCCTTGATTGATTATGATTTTGCTTTACAAAAAGACAGTTTGGATTTATCCGTATATTTTCAACGTGCACAAGTATATTCAGCAATGGGAGCACACGAAAAAGCCTTGTCGGATATTGAAAAATACTTACTCTATTATCCTGATAATGAACAGGCTTTGAGAAGATATGCCGCAATTGCTTATGCTGGAAAGGATTATCTGTCGGCAATTCGTACCTATGGAAAATTAATTGAAAGATATCCTGAAAATACGGAATATTTTAAATTGCGTGCCGATGCATATATGGGAACCCACACTTATAGTTATGCCATTAAAGATTACTCAATGGCTCTAGACTTGTACCCGCGTGATGCTGAAATTTATTATCAAAAAGGAATGGCTCATTTTTATTTAAAACAAATGAATGAAGCCTGTGCTGCATGGAAACATGCGCAGAAATACGGAAGCAATAAATGTGATAAATTGCTTTACAGATATTGTAAATAATTTTCTGTTAGAACTTTCTATTGCTTATAGAAAGTTCTAACAGAAAATTACTATTATGAATAAAAATTCTTGATTGTTTCAGCTACATAATCCATCATTTCTTTTGTCAATTCAGGATACATAGGAAGAGAAAGAATTTCGTGCTGATATTGTGCTGCCATCGGAAAATCTGCTTCGGTATGGTTTAAATCGGCATAAGCCTGCATAAATGGCAGTGCAACAGGGTAATGTACGGCTGTTCCAATGTCCTTTTCTTTTAAATACCGCATGAGTTCATCTCGTTTTTTTGTGCGAATAGAATACACATGATAAACATGTTTTACATTTTTGCGCTTTGGCGGACAAATAATATCGCCTATTCCTTGGAGAATTTTATCATAATAAGCTGCATTTTCGGCACGCATTTCGTTCCATTTTTGAATGTGAGCTAACTTAACTTTCAGAACGGCAGCTTGCAAGGTATCTAACCTGCTGTTAATTCCGGGCATTATGTGATGATGTTTCTGCAATGCTCCGTGATTGGCAAACATTCTGAATTTTTCTGCCAGCTCATCGCTATTGGTAATAATAGCTCCTGCATCTCCATAAGCTCCCAAATTTTTTCCCGGATAAAAACTAAATGTAGCCGCATCGCCAAAAGTTCCTGCCTTTTGACCTTCAAATTCGGCAAAATGTGCCTGAGCACAATCTTCAATCAGGTATAAATTATGCTTATCGGTAATTTGTTTAATTTTTAATATCTCAGCCGGTTGTCCGTACAAATGAACGGGAATGATTGCTTTGGTTTTACAGGTAATTTTTTCTTCAATTTTATTTGCATCAATAGTTGAAAACTCATCAATATCCACAAAAACGGGTTTAGCGCCTGTTTGCGAAATGGTTTCGGCAGTAGAAATCCATGAATTTGCTACGGTTATGACTTCATCGTCTGTACCAATGCCCAGCATTTTAAGTACGATGTATATGGCATCGGTTCCGTTTGCAACACCAATACAGTGTTTAATACCGTATGCTTTAGCATAAGCTGTTTCAAATTCTTTTATTTCACTGCCTTTGATAAATGCGGTACGATCAATTACTGACTGTATTGCTGTATCTATTTCATTTTTTAATGAATTGTATTGTGTTTTTAAATCTACAAATGGTATTTGCATGATGAGTAAAAAGTTAAATGTTTATAAAGTTTAAAAGTTTACAGTTTGATGTTTAAAAGTTTTTAATGAGTTTAGCCGGATTTCCTGCATAAATACCCGGCTTTGTAATGTTTTTTGTTACTACGGAGCCTGCGCCAATTACCACATTATCGCAAATGCTTACCGGAAGAATCGTTGCATTGGTGCCAATAGAAACATGATTCCCTATTACGGTTTTTTTCCATTTTGATGCATCTCCGCCTGCCGGACCACCTTCGGAAAAAGTATCGTTAATAAACATAGCTCCGTGCGAAATAAAACAGTTGTTCCCAATAGTAACCAGTTCGCAAATAAAACTATGCGATTGTATGCGTGTATCGTTTCCTATTTTTACGCCTTTTTGTATTTCTACAAATGGACCTACAAAGCAGTTATTCCCAACTTCGGCTTCATAAATATTTACCGGTTCTACTACTTTACAGTTTTCTCCAAACTGTGTATTGCGTATTTGACTTTTATATATTGTTGGTTTCATGTGTTTATTTTTTACTATTTTTAATTGCCACATAGCCTGTTCCGCTACTGCGGAAGAACCGCATGATGTAATACCAACAACCTGTTTATTTACACCAAAAGGATTTGGGTATTGGTATTATGCCGATGCTACATGAAAATAGTACAATTTATTGGACTATATTGAATGTGCAATCGGTATAAAATAAT
>JALWNR010000801.1 GCA_027083715.1 Bacteroidales bacterium | reverse complement strand
CTATTATTTTTTTGTAATCAGGATTATTTTTTAACTGTATTACCATCTTATCAATACCCTCAAATTTATTTATTCCTGCTTTAACAGGAATTTTACGATGTGCTAAAAAACGTGCCAGAGTTTCAAAAAGTACAGAACGTTTCATTGGTTTACTCAAAAACGCATCAAAATCAATATTTAAGCTGCAATTTGATTTATCAATAAAAGTAGCAGACATTACAATTATTGGGGGCTTGTTTTCTAAAGAAATTTGATGTAACAAAGACGATATTTTACAATCTTTAACATCATGAATATTTACATCTAAAATTATTAAGTCTAATTTACGACCGTTAATTAAACGAACCGCCTTTTCTGCATTTTCAGCCGAAATTATATTTATCGGAGTTCCACTAAGATTAGCTTTTATTAAATCTCTATTTTCTTTGACTCGATCAATGACTAAAATATTTGCTTGTTCAAATACAATATCATACTTCTCTGCCTCTTGACTTTTATCTTTTTTGGTAATCTTTGCAATTTTTATTTGGTTTAGAATTATTTTAAAAACCGTGTATTCACTCACTTTACTATCCACAAAAATAGAACCGCCCATTGATTCGATAAGCTTTTTACTTATGGTAAGTCCCAAACCGGTACCACCATATTTACGGGTACTTTGTCCTGCTTGCTGTTTAAAAGCTTTAAAAATTTCAGATTGTTGCCCTTTGGGTATTCCAATACCGGTATCCTCTACCGTAATTTTCATATCGATAAAATCATTATACTTTTCCAGAAAATAAAATTTAAGCTTAATACTTCCTTTCTGTGTAAATTTAATGGCATTGCCAACTAAATTAAAAAGTACTTGTCGCAAACGTACTTCATCAAGAAAAACATGCGATGGTAAATGCGGATCAAGGAAAGTTTCAAAACTTAAACCTTTTTTTTCAATTTTTATACTAAAAATCTGACTGATTTCTTCCACCAGATATTCCAAATTAACAGGCTCAAAATGCAACTCCATTTTTCCGGCTTCGATTTTAGATAAATCTAAAATATCACTAATCAAAATTAGTAGATTTCTACCTCCGGATTTAATTGAGTGTAAATATTTTTTTTGTTTTTGATCTTTGATTTGGCTTTCCAACAGTTCGGCAAAACCAATAACTGCATTTAGCGGAGTTCTGATTTCGTGGCTCATGTTTGCCAAAAATTCACTTTTGGCTTTATTGGCTTTTTCTGCCTCTTTTATTGCTTCTTCAAGGCTTGATTGAGCTTCTTTAAGATCTGTAATATCCAGTGTATTAACAGTTAATGCATCTACAGTACCTTTTCGCCCAAAAACAGGTTGATAAATTACATCCATAAATCGTTTGCCCAAATTTTCAAAATCAAACCATTCCTGATAACGAACAATCTTTCCTTTGAAAGCCTCCTCAAATTTTTCTTTTATTTTATCATTAAAAAGTTCTTCGCCCCATAATTCAATAAATGTACGACCTTCAATTTCATGTTTTTTTAAACCATGTGCTTTAACATAGGAATCATTTACGGCTAGATACCTGAAATCGCGACTAATTAGAGACATCATCTCCGTTGAATTACGAATTATTAACTCATAATTACGTAATTTATTTAACAAACGTTCATTTTTAGTTATATCCTCAATAACCCCAACATAACCGAGCAATTTGTCATCATGCCTCATTTCTTTAATAATGCTGTGTACCTTATAGACCTTTCCCGATTGCTTATTAATGAGCCGATAGCGCATATTAAACTTCATCATAGGCTTTTGCAGCGCAGAAAACCATCTTTTTTTAACAGCTTCTTTATCCTTAGGATGTATAATGTCTAACCAACTTTCTTCAATAGCATCTTCCTTATTTAAACCACTTAGTTTGCGATAAAAAAGATTTACATAATTATTTTTTCCTTCCGGAGTACTAATAAAAACACCAAAAGGAATACTTTTTCCCATAATACGAAAACGCAACTCGCTTTGCGAAAGTTTTTCTAATGATTCTTTTTGCCGGTTATACGATTCGTTTAATTCTTTGTTTATTTTTCTTAATTCTTCATTTTTTTCTTCAATAATTTTTTTATGAGTCCTGATTAATGC
>JALWNR010000800.1 GCA_027083715.1 Bacteroidales bacterium | reverse complement strand
TTAAAAACACCTCTGATTTATTATTATCGATGCCGGTACCCCGTTCAACGGGTTTTGAATCAACAATACAAAATGTAGGTGAAATTCAAAACAAAGGTATTGAAATACTTATTAGTACTAAAAATTTAGTGAATGAATTGAAATGGAATACCGATTTTAATATCTCTTTTAATGAGAATGAAGTAATCTATTTAAATAAGCAAATTATCAATTCCGGTTGGATATATCAGCGCGGAAATGTTGCCATTGCCAAAGAAGGAGAACAGATGGGTTCTTTTTACGGATATGTAGCAGAGGGTGTTGATCCTGCAACAGGACAAATGATTTATAAAGACATTAATGGTGATGGCGAATTTACACCTGACGACAAACAAATAATAGGTAATGCTAATCCTAAATTTATCTATGGTTTAAACAATACTTTGTCTTATAAAGGTTTTGACTTAAGTTTATTTATTCAAGGTGTTTACGGGAATGATATTTTTAACGCAACAAGAATAGAAACAGAAAGTATGAACGATTTTAAAAGTCAGCAAGCTACTGTTCTTAATCGTTGGAAAAACCCGGGTGATGTTACCAATATGCCGGCAGCTACTTTAGGAGAAAAGTATAATTCCGAACTATCAACCCGTTTTATTGAAGATGGTTCTTATCTTAGAATTAAAACTTTAACTTTAAGTTATTCATTGCCTGAAAGTGTACTCAATAAAATTAAACTAAAAAAACTACGCTTTTATGTTACCGGTGAAAACCTTTATACTTTTACAAATTACAGTGGGTACGATCCTGAAGTAAATGCTTTTGATGGAGATAATCTTGCACAAGGGATTGATTTTGGAACCTATCCGCAATCGCGTAATATTATATTCGGTTTAAACCTTTCTTTCTAATTTAAAAACTGTAAACAATGAAAAACTTATTATATATATTCTTACTTTTAGGATTATTGCTGACTTTTCAGTCATGTAATGATTTTCTTGATTTGAAACCTGTTTCATCTTCCACATCAGGAAACGCATTTGAAACTGCAGACGATATTGAAGCTGCCTTAATCGGGGCTTATAATACTTTGCACGAAGAGTATTATATTTGGGATAATATTTTGCTTAATGACGTTCGCTCTGATAATGCTTATGCAGGTCCTCCTGATGATGTAGATATCTATGAATATGATATGCTTACAGTTTCTTCAAGCAATAATCGCTTGGTGTGGAACTGGGGAGCTTTATACAATGGAATTGCACGTTGTAATACTGTTTTAAATAAAATTGATGGTGTATCGGGGCTTACCGAAGAGCGTGCAAAAGAAATTAAAGGCGAAGCACATTTTTTAAGGGCTCTATATTATTTCGATTTAGCTAAAATGTTTGGCGGTTTACCTTTGATTACCTCTACCGAATCATCCGAACCGGACAAAATACAAGTGCCTCGTTCAACATTGACAGAGACCTATGACTTTATTGTAAAAGACCTTGAATTTGCCTCTCAAAATCTTCCGGTCGATTACGGCTCTGATAATACAATAAATAAAGCACGAGCAACAAAAGGTGCAGCCGATGCATTATTGGCAAAAGTTTGGGCGCAACGACCTGATAGAGATTATTCAAAGGTATTAACATACTGCGATGCAGTTATCAATTCTCCGGCAGGTTATGCCCTTTTAAGTGATTTTAACGAATTGTTTGATGGGAATAATTACAATAATGAAGAATCCATTTTTGAAATACAGTTTATTGCAGGTACTGATCAAGGAAACTGGGGCCCTCAATTATTTCTTCCACCTTCAATATCCGGTGATGGTTGGCGTAAATATGCAACTCCTTCACATAATTTAGTCGATGCTTATTTTGCGGAATCAGATTGGACAAGACTTGATGCAACTATTATGTGGGAATGGGTTGATTGGGTTGATGAATATTGGAATGCAGAAGATCCTGATGAATGGGTAACATTTGCTTATAAATTCAAACATGCTGATGATTGGAGTAGTGGCGACCATATATATTTAATCCGCTTAGCAGATATTTTATTGCTCAAAGCCGAAGCCTTAGCTAATTTAAATCAAGGAGATTTAGGACGAAGCCTTGTAAACACTATTAGAGCAA
>JALWNR010000799.1 GCA_027083715.1 Bacteroidales bacterium | reverse complement strand
GTAATACATATACTGATATGCAAACAAATCTGAAAATACTTCCTGTATGATAAAATTCATTTTTCCATACTTAAATAATTGTAATTTCGCAGGCTTTAATATTCACTAAAATTTTAAAAAAATGAACAGTAAAAAAGAACAAAAAAGAAAAAGTATTTTTTATTTTAAACAATGGAGTAGGAAAAAATACTCCATAATGCACTCTTTAAAAAATGTTGTACGAATTTCAGTTTTATCCGTAGGATATTTAATGCATTCTTTTACGGGCAGTGCGCAAACCGATACTTTAAAACTTGAAGAAATACAAGTTAAAGCAGCACGTAACGAACTAAAGTACTCAGATGCAGTGCGAATGCTTACCGTAATAGATAAAGATGAAATTAGCTCAATGCCGAGAAATGATATTAGCGGTATTTTATCATCAGCCATGAGTGTAGATGTACGTGAACGTGGGGCGGGAGGTGTACAAGCAGATTTTAACATGCGCGGAGGCTCCTTTGAACAAGCACTTATCCTAATCAACGGAATGCGTGTAAATGACCCACAAACGGGACATTTCAGTCTCAACCTTCCTATAGATGCTGAAGATATAAGCAGAATAGAAATTTTAAGTGGTCCTGCTGCCCGGATATATGGGAATAATGCTTTCAGCGGAGCCATAAATATTATAACAGGAAAATCGAATAAGGATTTTATTAAATTTTCAGGTGTAGGAGGCAGTTACGGATATTGGAATGCTAAAATAGCAAGCAACTATATAATCAAAAATTTCAGTAACTACTTATCTGTTTCAAAAACTGCTTCGCAAGGTTATAAAGAGAATACAGATTTTGATATAAATAATATTTATTATTCAGCTAATCGATACTTTAACAATTCTACACTCAATTTACAAGCCGGATATACCGGCAAAGCATTTGGTGCTAACAGTTTTTACACACCTGTTTTTCCAAATCAATACGAAGAAAACAAAACTGCCTTTGCGAATATACGTTTTCAAAGTCATACAAAAATAAAAATGACTTATGCCGGCTATTGGCGATTCAACTACGATAAATTTGAATTGTTTAGAAACAATCCGGCAAGTTGGTATCAAGGAGCCAATTATCATAAAAATAATACTTATGGCATTTCTGTTAATTCAAGTTTTAATACATTAGGAGGAATTGCAACTTTGGGTGCAGAATGGAACAATGAACAAATAATCAGTAACAAACTAGGAGATAGTTTAAAGCGACCTAAACTTATTAAAGAAACTACTAACCGCTATTATACCAATGGCAGCCAACGACAAAATATCAGTCTATTTGCGGAACAACAATATATTTTTGAGCAATTTAATTTAATTGCCGGCGTGATGAGCAATTACAATACAGTTTTTGGATGGAATATTTATCCGGGTATTGATATAGGATATACTCTTAACAAAAATTTAAAACTTATGGCTTCGGCTAATTTCTCAGGACGCATTCCAAGTTTTACAGAACTCTATTATGTAGGACCAACAAATATCGGAAACACTAATTTAATAGTTGAAAAATCCTTTACCTCTGAAGTGGGTATAAAATTTTTTAACCCTCTTGCAATAATACAAGCTGCTGTTTTTAGACGTTTAGGAAATAATATAATTGATTGGATAAAACAAAATCCCAATGATTTATGGCAACCGCAAAATATTACTAAGGTAAATGCAACAGGTATAGAGCTTTCGACAAAACTTAATTTAAAAGTATTTAGCAAACATAATTTACCTGTAAATTATATTCGATTAAATTATGCATATACTCAATTGGATAAAAGCAGCGGCGAATACATATCAAAATATGCATTAGACTATTTAGTGCACAATTTCAACCTATCCATTGAACATAATATTTACAAAAACATAAAAGCATCCTGGCAATTTCAGTATAGAAAACGAAATGGAACATACATTCCTTACGACAGAGAACAAGGCACATGGTTATCTCCCGAAAATTATAAACCAATTTACTTGTTAAATCTCAAACTATTTTACCATAACAAAAATCTAAATATATTTACCGAAGGAAGTAATTTATTCAATACAAAATATCAGGATATTGAAAATGTAGAATTACCGGGAATATGGA
>JALWNR010000798.1 GCA_027083715.1 Bacteroidales bacterium | reverse complement strand
TCTGAACTTGATCTAAGGTAAATAAAATCTCTTTTTTTCTTTACATCCTGTGTGTTATAAGTGAATGTATATGAGCTGTTTAGTATGATGTGGTCGTATTTTTCCTTAAATTGGTTGGTTGCCAGAATATCTTGTAGGTACTTTGGGCTCATGTTAGTTAAACGAACTAAATTAAACTCTAAAGGGTTTAAATCATGCCCGCTTCTTTCATTGGTTTTCCAACGGTAGCCGTAAATAGTACTTAAAACAGTTCGGCGATAGTTGCTATTATACCAAAAATGATAACCTGCGGAAAAATTAGTTTTAGGAAAAACATTTTGATAAACTCTTTTTAGCTTAAAAGGGCTAATTAATTTGGGAAATAAAATAGATGCATTTACGCCGTATTCTGTTTCATTAAAATAGCTGTTTTCTACTATAACCCCGGGGTCTTGATTGTTTAGCTCTACTTTAAATTGTAAATTAAAAATCTCAGCACCTCCAAATAGATTTAGATGCTGATAATTTAAATTAGTACCCATTCCATATTTACCTGAAGTATAATTTCCTTCAAGTTCTATGGTAAATGACTGTTGTTTGCTAGGTGTCAGTCTGATGTGAGTATCTAAACTTTTCAGACTGTCATTTGTACCCACTTTTTCATCGAACTTAATGTTTATCAGTCTAAAATTTGATAAAAAACCATAATATCTGAAAGTTTGTTGTACTTTTTCGCTACTGTAAAGACTATCGTGTTTTGTTAATAAGCCTTGTGTAAGTACCGAGTTTCGATATCTGTTTTTTTTATCTACTAAAATAAAAGTGTGTTCATCAACAGAAATGGTATCGTATAAAATTTCTCTTGTTTTTGTTTGATGAATTATATTTTCAGGTTCATAATCAGGGTAAATATAAAAATTATCAAATGAATATTGTTCATGTGAAATTTCAATATTATTCCCTGCCGGATCAGTAGTAACAGGGTCTTTAACTATTAGGGTTATATCTGCTTGATGATCTTTTCCAATAGTGTCAATTTCGAAAAGTATGTATTGATTTGAAAATTTGAAATATCCTTTATTCACTAATAAACGGGTAATATCTGCGCGTATTTCGGCTAGTTCATCTCCTACTATTCGTTTACCGGATTTTACAGGATGTTCTTTTAAATACTCATGAACACTATTGCGTATTTTTACATCAGTAATGGTGTCATTAAAATATCTAATAGTATAAGGTTTACCGGACTCGATATAATAATTTACATATGCTCTTTTTTCTAAAAATTTTACCGTATCCTTAACTCTTGCATCATAATATCCGTTATTTGCTAATAAGGTTTCAATTTGTTTGGTTGTATTACGTGTTAGCACAGAGCTATAAATAACCGGTTCTTCACCAATTTTGCGTAACCAGCGTGTTAAATATGATTTTTCTTTCGGCTCTTTACCTTTTGCAAGTCGTTTACGGTTTAGGGCTTCTTCTTTCGGACGGCGTTTTTCTTCTCGTTTTTCTTCTTTTACCGGGTCAACAAGGTTGTATATCCTAGCATATACAGGAACTCCCAATATTTTTTTATTGGGTTTTTGTTTTATATAATCATCAATTTCAAAATTTAAAACTTCATTGTTGTCTGCTTTTATTTTGTAACTTTCCAGCAGATATTCTCCTTCCGGGATATATTTTGTTGGGCTGCATGAAAAAAAATACAGTGCTACAAAAAGTAATGTTGTATATTTTGAAACTTTATCCTTCAATTCCTATTTTATTAATATCCCGCTAAAATTATGATGTTTTGCTAAAAGTAACAAAATTTTAATCAAAAAGTAACAAAATTTATCTCGGGTGGGTGCTAGTGTCGTGTCAAGCATGTTCTTATCATAGCAAGTCTTGAAAATTTTGCCTTGCTTTCAACCAATTTTTTTGCAACTTATACGACAGAACACGCTTGACTATTATCTGTTCTTTATTTTTTTTGTTTCGGCTTTCCGTATTTGTGCCAGCGTACACCAATACCCCATTCAATCCAGTCGGCAACAAAACCATTTTGTGTTTTTAGTGCAATCATTGCCCAAAGGCGATCGTTTTTCGTGATGTTGTATTTTAACCCGACACGTAAATAATAATATCCGAGCATATTGGAGTTGTTGTTGTATAAATAAGTTCCCAGTGCTGCAAAAAGTGAAAAACGGGAAACATCTAAATCAAAACTACCGTGAATACCCAGCAAAAATTTATTTTTAAAAACATCATCTTCTCCCGAATGATTTTCAACCAGTGAGCCGTCATACATAAAGTCCAAACCAATACCCAGTTTGCGTTTCAGGTTTATTTTGCGCATGTACTCCACGGCAAAAGTACTTGCAAAATATTTAGGACTATCGTAATTATTGGCACTGGTTTCTTTAAATCCCGGACCCCAAAATATATTTATCTCATTGCGTGGAATATATTTTGGAAATTCAGATTCCAGATAAGTAGGGCGAATAGGAGGCTGATACTCAGGATCTATTACTTTTGTGTAATTTTTTATAGGATTAAAGTTATAGCGCAATCCGAAATCAAAATTAAGAATATTTAAACCTAAATTTGGTTTTACTGTTGCTCCATTTGAAAAGTGTCTGAATTCAATGCCCAATGATGCATCCATGCGTTTCCATACACGGGTATAAGTTTTAAGACCGACACTTACGTAAACTGTTTTTTGAGCACCGATGGCAAAATTCAGAGGATTTTCTAACGAGTCGTAATTATTCCAATTATAAGCCAATCCAAATCCTACGTCATAATCGAAATGAAATTTCTTTTTTCTTACAATAGGAATACTGACAAAGCCAAATATTGCTCTTGGTTTTCCTAAAACGGTGTCTAGATTTGACCCATAAAAGCCAAACCCAAATGCAGGATAACGGTATAATCGCTGCCAAGCCTCATTTCCATTAGTTTTAAAACCTATTTTATACTCAAATGCTGTATAAGTTTGTTCTAAAACATCGCCCATCTTATCGTTGGTTTGCATATATCCTCCGTATTGATATACAGCTTCGACAAATGCACGATAACCATAATTGGGATTATCGACAGGAATTGTATAATTTGGACTGATACTGTCTTGTGCTCCGGCACTTATCGCAAAAAGCCATAGCACCAAAGTGTATTGTAATCTTAAAAACATCATAATAGTAAGATTAGGGTTTGTTTTTTTTCAAAGTATATTGAAATTTATTGGGACGGGGACGAAATAGGGCTCCATCGGCAGCATCTATAAGCAAACCTATTCCTAATGTAAAAATATCGCCAATAGTGTACCATGGATGTGGTCTTCTTAAAATTATAACTGTATCTGTTATAAAACCTTCTTTACGAAATTCTAATTTGCTGCCGTGCTGAATCACATATTTGTTAATTTTTGCTTTAAAAGGTGCAGTTCCGATTTTTTGATTATCAAGATAAATATTAGCATCAGGCGGGGTACCCTGTTCCACAATAAGTGTGTTGGTTTTGCCTCCGAACAAAGTTGCACATCCGCTACTTATTGTAACAATAAAAAGTAGCGGAGCAAAAAAAAGGATTTTTTTTAGGCTCATAATATAGCTTAAGTTGGTTAATAAAAGAATTAAGTTTTTTAAATATACGCTTTAATAGCTCAATGGTTTATTGTTTAATTTGTCCTTTGTTTGTAAGATATGCGTTTAAGTATTTATAAAATTCCTTTATGTATATCCGATAAAAAAAAATCAGACAAAAGCCTGATTCAAAAATAGTGAATTTTACAAAATATAGCGATATTATTAGTTAAAAATTTCTAAAACCCACCGCTTTACGAACTTCCCGTAGTGTTTTGGATGCACTGGCACGTGCTTTTTCGGCGCCCATTGTAACCACTTTGTGTAAATAATCATCGTCTGCAGCAATTTCCAATATTTTTTCCCTAAACGGGGATGTGAAAGCAATAATATCTTTTGCCAGTTGTTTTTTCATGTCGCCATAGCGGATTTCACAATTGTTGTACTTTTCATTAAAAAAGTCATAAGTGTCTTTATCTGAAACGATACTCATCAGCATAAATAAATTTTCAATTGGCTCTGGTTTTTCCTGATTTTTTTCGGAGGGTCCGCTGTCGGTAACGGCACGCATTACTTTTTTCTCAATCACTTTGGGTTCGTCAATCAGATAAATAGCATTTCCTTCGGATTTTCCCATTTTTCCGCTTCCATCAAGTCCGGGAACTTTTACCAGTTGTTCGCCAAAATTAAATGCTTGCGGTTCGGGAAATAAATCTACCTGATACATATGGTTAAAGCGCTTGGCAAATTTACGTGCCATTTCCAGATTTTGCTCCTGATCTTTTCCTACCGGAACTTTGTTGGCACGATGAATAAGTATATCGGTAGCCATCAGAACAGGATAGGTAAGCAAGCCAGCATTTACATTATCGGGTTGTTTGCGTACTTTTTCTTTGAAAGTAGTGGTACGTTCCAGTTCGCCGATGTATGCGTTCATATTAAAAAGTAAGTACATTTCCGGAATTTCGGGTACATCACTTTGTATGTATATGGTTGCTTTTTCAGGGTCTAATCCGCAGGCAAGATATTCTGCCAGAACATTTTTAACATTATCGTGTAAATCTTTTGGGGTCGGGTGTGTTGTAAGAGAGTGAAAATCAGCAATAAAAAAATAGCTATTGTAATTTTCCTGTAATTTTATGAAATTTTTTACTGCCCCAAAATAATTTCCGATGTGCAGGTGTCCTGTGGGTCTGATTCCGCTTAAAACTGTCTCCATTTCTAAAATTCTTAATATTTAGCTGGCAAATTTAATAAAAGTTTATAAAAACAGGATTATGTTTATTAAGTTTGTAGCAATACTTGATTAAAATTTGTACTATAAACGATTAAAAAGAATAAATACATGATGAAACATTTAATAATTATTGTTTTGATATTTTTTGCCTACGCTTGTAAAACCCAACAAAATGCTATGCAAATAATTAAAATTGATGAAAAATTTGAATTATCGGCCAAAAAAGTTTATCCGGTAGGTGAAAAAATCAGTATCTCTATAAAAAATATTTCCGAAAACGAGCTTACAATATTCCGTCCTATGGAAAAATTCTTTTATAAAAAAGAAGGTGAAGAATGGAAAAGAGTAAATATATTTTACTGTCCTTGTGATGCTTCATGTCCTCCACCTCCTGAAAAGTTAGTGCTTAAAGGTGATAATAAATATAAAATCAGCTGGGATCAGAAAGAAGATTCGTGTGGCGAAAAACGTATCAATGGTGTGCGTGAAACCATTGAAAAACAGGTAAGTGTAGGTACTTATCGTGTAGAAATTAAATATGCAAGCACTACCGGAAAACACAAAAAATATTTTTATGAATTTCAGATTCAATAATTTAAAAGTAGATTATTATTAAAAATATTTTGTTAAGCAAAGATTTTAAAATGAAAAAAGCAGTTTTAATATTCCTGATAGTTAATATCCTGTTTTTACCGGTTTTTGCTCAGGATTTTGTGTCCAATCAGGATAAAACCAAAATTATCTTGGTAAATCCGGGAGTGTTTTATCTTAAATCACTGGTATATCTTACCGATAATAAAATTATTGATATTGAAAATCTTGAATACCTTGCCGTATTTTACGAAAAATCGGAAATTAGTATTGATGAAGCAAAAGAATATGTCCGTGAAAATAATATTGACTATATAAAATTTCAAATAGTTAAGGGAGATTTATCCCCGAAAAATTTGTATCATAAAAATTCGTGTACGGATAGTTTTAAAAAGCTGGTGAACGAAACTGGCGGAATAATCTTTTTGGGTGGTTGGGATCTTCCGGCAAATGTGTATGATCAGAAAACAAGTCTGCTAACAGGAATTCATACTCCGAACAGGCACTATTTTGAATTGTCTTTTCTTTATCACCTATTGGGTAGAGCAGGAACTGATGAACAAATTCCTTTACTGGAAAAAAAACCGGACTATATTGTTTTTGGAATTTGTTTGGGAATGCAAAGCATGAATGTGGCAACCGGCGGTGATATGTATCAGGATATTCCGCACGATATTTATGGACTGGATTATGTTGAAGATGTTTTGGCAATGGATAAAGACAATATTCACCGGAGCTATTGGCGGAATATTAGTACAGATAAAAATTTGGATAATCACAGTTTGCATCAAATTCGATTAACGGATAAAAAGTTTTGGAAGAAAAATTTTGCTGTAAAAAAAGATGAAACACCCTATGTGGTGAGTAGCCATCATCAGGCGGTTAAAAATATTGGCAAAGGTTTTAAGGTAATTGCTACTTCAATGGATGGTAAAGTAGTGGAGGCATTAAAACATGAAAAATATAAAAAAGTATTGGGAGTGCAGTTTCATCCTGAATTTTATACCTTACATGACCCAGAAAGCAAAGAAATGAAAATAAAACCTTCGGATACCAAATTATTAACGGAACATGAGATGATGAAACGTCTGGGCGGATATGATTTTCAGGTACAATACTGGAAATATTTCAGTAGTTTGTTTGTGAGAAAATAATATCAAAAACAGCTTTTAAAAACTGAAACAATTTTAGTTTAACCCGAATTATTCACCGATTTTATCATATTTTTAAGATAATGAATTGATTAATAGTGTTTTACGTGAATGTTTCAACAAAATTTATTCACCCAAATTTGGGTGTCTCTTGAAATTCTCTTCACGCATCTACTTCGTTACGAATTCCTTGAAATATAAAGATATGTCGGCGGAATTCGGTGCCTTGTATCTGCATAAAGAGAATTTCATGAATAATTCGGGTTAAGAAAGTGGAATTTTAACATTGAAAGCACTTCCTTTTCCCAAAGTGCTTTCAACTTTAATTTCCCATTTGTAAATATCTAAAATTTCACGGACAATTGAAAGTCCCAAACCTGTTCCTCTGTAAAGTTTAATATTATCATCAACTTTACGGAAATACTCAAAGATTTTTGAAATTTCTTCTTTTTTTATACCTATACCTGTATCAATCACCGATATACTTAATATTTTTCCATTCTCTTCAGGTTTAGCTGTCAGTGTAATACTTCCTGAATCAGTATATTTAACAGCATTGTCAATGAGGTTTGTAAATATTTTTTCAAACCTTTTTATATCTGCATAAACGGTTACATTATCAATAGCTTCAAGTTTTAAATGAAAAATCACATTGTCTTTAATGTGTTCATCATCAACAACGTATAAGTAGTAAATTTCTTTAAGTTTTTGCTTTACATTAAATACAACATTATTTAACTTAATTTGTTTAGCTTGCAGTTTTGATAAATCCATGATATTGTCAATGAGTCTGAGCAGAACATCAACATTGTCGTTGATCATTTTAGCATAGGCTTTGCGTTTGTCCAAAGGAGCTCTTTCATCTGCCATTAATTCGGAAAAGCCGCAAATAGCATTCATCGGTGTTCTGATTTCGTGCGAAAGATTTAATAAAAACATAGTTTTTAGTTGATTTGCTTTTTCGGCTTGTTCTTTTGCCAGACGCATATCATTAGTTCTTTTTTGAACAATTTCTTCCAAATTTTTATTTGCCAGCTCTAAATTTTCTGTCAAGGATTTTAATTCCTGGCTCTGTTCGGTAATTTTACGATTTTTGGTTTCGAGTTCTTTATTTTTAATATCTAAATCTTCAGCCTTTTTAAACAATTCTTCGGCAAGTTGTAAAATTTGCAGTTCCCGTTGTTTTATTTCTGTAATATTGGTTTCAATCAGTACAACATTTTTTATTTGTTCGTTTTTGTCCAGTATAGGTGTCATGTTTGAATGTACCCAAAATTTTTCACCTTTAAGTTTAGTGTATTCGGCTTCATATTGCACCGGTACTTTTTCATTAAAACAGCGGTTAATGATTTTAAGTACATGCTTTTCCAAAGGCATCTTAAAAATATTATTTCCGTATTTTTCTTGAAGACCGTTTAGTTGCATATAAGTTTCGTCAAAAGCTTTGTTTGCGACTAAAAAATTACCTTTACTATCCATGATAAGTAGTGTGTTACGCATTTCTTTAATCACGGTAGAGAATATTTCCAGATCAGAATTTAATATCATTAAAGCTTCTGATTTTTCTTGTAGTTCTAATTTTTGTTCGTTAATTTGGGTAACTTTGTCTGCAAGTGCAATATTTTTTTCTTCTAATGCTAATGTTCTTCTTTCTACTTCTTTTTCCAATTTTTTATTTTGTATAATTATCCATTTATTTGATAAAAAGATAATTAGAAACAGCATAAATACAGTTATAATTGTAGTTAATAAATAAAACCAAGGGGTTTTCCAGAAAGGAGGAAGTATATTTATAACAATAGCTTTAGTGTTTTGCTGAAATACCCCATCACTGTTGGTAGAACGTACTTTAAAAATATATTTACCCGGATCAAGATTAGTATAAGTGGCTTTTCTAAATTTGTAAGAGGTTTTGTTCCAGTTTTCTTCAAAACCTTCTAATATATATTCATATATAATAGCTTCCGGTTTTGTATAATCCTGAGCCGAAAATTCAAAGCTAATAAAGTTGTTGAAATAGCTTAATGTAATGTTTTTGGTTGAAAGAATTGATTCTTTTAATACTATGTCGTTGTTAATATTTTGATTAACAGATACATCCTGATTAAATAATTGAAGCTTATAAATATTAATATTAGGTACAAATTTGCCTATGTGGATACTGTCGGGTGAAAATATATTTAAGCCGTTTATTCCACCAAAAGCAATTTTACCATCAGGAAAAACACAAGAAGCTCCCATATTAAATTCATCAGCTTGTAAACCGTCTTTCCTTCCAAAATTTATAAATGATTTTGTTTTCCTATTAAAAAGAGAAATCCCTTTATTCGTACTCATCCATAAATTGCCATTTTTGTCACTTACAACTGCATTAATAAATTCATCGGCAATTCCATGTTTTCGATTAAATACTTCAAAAGTATCTTTTTCAGAAATATATCTGCAAATTCCTGCTGAACTACCTATCCAAATATTTCCAAAACTATCTGATAAACAAGTTGTTGTTGTGTTTGATACTAAACCCTTCTTTAATGTATCGTTTTTAGAAAAATAACGAATTTTTCCGGTTTCAGGATTTAATATGCCTATACCGCCTCCTATGGATGTGAGCCAAACCATACCTTTTTCATCAAAATAGATTGAAGAAATACTGTTGTTAAGAAGCGGATGCTCTTTACTTTTTTCATGGTAATGAGTTAGTTTTTGCTTTTGGTGGTTATATACATAAACTCCGTCATGAAACGTAGCAATCCATATATTTTTTTTTGTATTAATT
>JALWNR010000797.1 GCA_027083715.1 Bacteroidales bacterium | reverse complement strand
ATACGAGGCACCGAATTCCGCCGACATATCTTTATATTTCAAGGAATTCGTAACGAAGTAGATGCGTGAAGAGAATTTCAAGCGACACCCAAATTTGAGTGCGTTTGTTTTGTAATAAAACTTACTTAATGTATTGATAGTAAATGTATTGTAATGTAACTATAACAAAAGCGGTGAATTTTGCGGGTTAATAATGCCTTGAACACACAGTAAAAAAACAAATTAGATTTTTATTTTATCAATGTATAATTGTGCATACCTGAATGCATCAAGTTTTTTCCCTTTGTATTCATGCAGTTCCCGGGCTGTCAAACATATTAAATCCGAAAACTCACCTTCTTTATGCAAGGAACGAACAGAATGGCTGTCAATATTAAGCTTCAAAAGATACAAAAACTCATATTTACCATTAAACTGATTAATTGAAAATAAGGATAAGTTTTCTTTTTGTACTTTTATATTTGTTTCTTCCTCAATTTCCATAATCATAAAGCTGCTCAAATCTTTTTCCGATTTAATGAGCATTTCATCCTTATTTGCAGTTCCTCCGATTAATCCGATACTGCCACTTGCTACGTTTGTTGTTTTTCCGCGTATTCCAAAAATAAATTTACCGTCATTTGTTACCGGAATACAATCTAAGGTGATGTACTTATTAATGTGCGAAATTCCATATTTTTCAATAATTTGTGAAATCCCTTTATTTATCCGAAAAACAATGTCTTTAAATTCACAAGTTCCTAAAATAAGGTGGAGATTTTGTTCATCTGTCTGAATAATATCTTCGAGGGTATAAATGATTCCGTTCCAAACACTTTTACCGACATTTTTCGCCTTGTCCAAATGTTTTTGCCAAACAATTTCTCTTTCCCTAAGATAGTTTTCTGAAAACTTTTCTCTTGTTTGATAATGAAATACAGCGTTTTTCAGACTGTTTTTTGTAAGAAATAATATCATTTTAATTTAGCATGTATAACCGTTTGTCGTTCTTGTAATGGTTTAATAATCAGGTAGTTGTAGAAGTGCGCGATTTTGCTTTAAATCTGATTATCAGTACTTTAATTTGAAATATTTAATCTGTCAAAAGCCGGACAAGTTTTAGAATTTATAATTTAACAAAGTGCTGATATGTACTAATAAATCACAAACTCCTGAACAATTTTCTTGTTATAGGCCTTCCAGCCTCCCCGAAAATCGCGTGCCGAAATTTGGATAAATTCCTCCATCCGCTCTGAATTTAGCTGAATCAGGAGTTTCTGCACATCTCTCTGATATTTAATACAATAACCCGAATAAAAGGTCGCTTCTTTATTTTTGTAAAAAATAAAATTCGGCTTTTTATTCATCGGTGAAAACAGTATTTTTTCACCAAAGCTGGTATCTAAACCCTGCGAACGCCCAAAAGCATACCATGCCAGCTTATTTGGTTTTCCGTTATCTCTTTTATCCAAAATATCTTTTACCGAAAGCAAATAATCGTACGCCAAAGGAAATTGTGCTTTAAGCTCTTCTTCAGGGATAAGCCGGTGTTTTCCATCAACTTTTTTATATGGGAATAATACATACTCACTTATGGCTTCGTCTGCCGATTTTAAAACAGACACCTTGACAATGGGTTTTAAAATTCCTTTTTCAATTTTTACTATTCCCCGATGTTTTGAATTAAGATAAAAATATTCCTGTTCTGCTTTTTCCAATGGCATGATATACACCTTGTCAGCTAAGGTAGTGATTCCTACATGAATATTAGCAATATCGCCCAATCGTTTTCCTGCTTTGTTGTTTAATTTGCGAACAGACAACTGCCAGAATTTTTTATTTTTCAATTCCGAAAATTTAAGCTGTACTTCATCAAAATCAGTAGTACTTTTTGCCGATTGGTACAAAAATTTATTACGGCTTTTTTTGCCAAAAACAGTAATCGCACTATAAGTGCTTGCATCATTAAACAATTGAATGTGTCCGTAATTACTGATTTGTATAATATTTTGATTGCCAGAAAAATAATCTCTTAAATATTTCCCTGCTTCGGTATGAAAAAAAGTATTGGGCGTAATGTATCCGCAAACCCCGTTTTCTTTGATTAAGTGCAAAGCCAGTTCGTAAAAAGCAATAT
>JALWNR010000796.1 GCA_027083715.1 Bacteroidales bacterium | reverse complement strand
AAAAATAAAAAAATTGCCAAAAGCCTACCCACCGGAACCTTATTTGCCTACAAAAAATAATCCGTACCGCTTTGCTTTAGTGATGAAAAGTTGGAAAATAACTTTTAAAATAACAGGTAAATACTTGTATTTTTGGGAATAATACATACTGCCAGACATCCAAAAGAAATAAAAAAACTTCGTACAAGAAATTATGACTAAATTTTAATTATTTTTGTACAAAATTAATATCAGACGTAAAAATATTGTGCTTATCTGGCAAACCAGTTAATCTCTGAATATTTAATTTGCTAATTTCCAGTTAACTAATTATCTGATAACTGATTATCTGATAACTGATTAGTACAATTTTTATTACGCTGTATTACATTAATAACAAAAATTTTAAATTGTAAAAACAATAATATGGCAACAGGAAAATCAATCGACCCTATAGGCAAATTAATGGGCTTACGCTATAAATCACACCCATGGCACGGTATTGAAATTGGAGAAGAGAGCCCTAATGCATTAACAGCATTTATTGAAATGGTACCTACCGACACGGTAAAATACGAAGCAGATAAAGCAAGCGGCTATTTAATGTTGGATCGTCCGCAAAAGTATTCGAGTATTTTGCCTGCACTTTACGGTTTTATACCGCAAACCTATTGCGATAAAAATGTAGCTGAAAAAAGTTCAACAATTCTGAAACGCCCTGATATTGTTGGTGATGGCGATCCGCTTGATATTTGTGTTTTAACAGAAAAAGAAATTACACACGGTGATATTTTAGTACAAGCAGTACCTATTGGCGGTTTACGCATGATCGATGGCAACGAAGCCGATGATAAAATTATTGCGGTTTTGAAAAATGATGCGGTTTATAGTCAATACAAAGACATAACAGATTTACCACAACCGGTTATTAATCGCTTGAAACACTATTTTTTAACCTATAAAGATATGCCTGGCGAAAAACGTGATTGTGAAATTACCCATGTTTACGGTAAAAAAGATGCACACGATATAATCAAACGTGCCATAAAAGACTATCGCAATTTTGTAGAAAATATGTTGTTTTCGTAATATAACAAAAGAGCTGATATTCAGTGATTATCAGCTTTTTTATTTTTCCATCGGCACTAAAAAAACCTTACAGATAATCTGCAAGGTTTTATCATCATAACCATCTAACAGAATTAGGATGGCTTAGTAATTTCATCTTTTGAGGTAACATTTTTAATGTTATCAAAATCCGCTTCGGCATTAATTTTAATCCATTTTTCATCCGCCTCGTCATCCGGGAAGATAGCTTCTACCGGACATTCAGGCTCACATGCACCACAGTCGGTACATTCATCAGGATTAATAACCAGCATATTATCTAATTCGTAAAAGGCATCTACTGGACATACTTCAACGCATTCTCCGTGCTTACAGCCTACACAAGGTTCTGTTACTACTCTTGGCATAATATTTAATTTTTAGTTAAAATTGAATTATCATAACAAAGGTAATAAAAAAATAAAAGACTTAAAAGTCTTAAAAGTCTTAAATCAAAAAATTGTCTATTTAAAATTAGTCCTCAGTTTTAACTATGTATAAAAATTACTATATTTGAAATCAGATAATTAATACTTTTAAATATGATAAAAAATCTTTTAATAATAGTTTTAATTTTATTAAAGACTACTCTTTTTGCACAATACAAAACAACTATTGACAGCTTAAAACAAGAATTAACAAATTTCGATGAAGATACTAATAAAGTAAACATTTTATTACAACTCGGGAAACAATACAAACAAAATTCTTCTGATACATCCTTAACATATTTTCAAAAAGCACTGAAACTTGCAAAAAAAATTAATGCATTAAGTTATAGTTCTATCTGTTTGGAAAATATCGGTAGTTTTTATACTGATAATGGAAATTATACCAAAGCGATTAAATATTATCAAGATGCATTAGTTATAAATAAAAGACTAAAGAATAAGTCCGGTATTGCCAAGAATTTTTCTGATATTGGGCTTATTTATTATTATCAAAGCAATTATGATAAAGCACTTTATTATTTTGAAAAAGCATTAAAAATAAATGTAGATACTAAAAATAAAAATGCGATTGCAAGGACATTAGG
>JALWNR010000795.1 GCA_027083715.1 Bacteroidales bacterium | reverse complement strand
TAACATCATATGTAAGTGTCATATCAGGATCTTTTCCACCATATCTTACCATGCTTGATACACTCTCTAACCATGGATATGCATTATCACTATATACCATACCTTCACTTAAATTTAATCCTAATAGCAATTCTTATTATTTTGCTTCCTTTTGCTACTGATAGTAGTTTGTTATTTCCTACCCAAACAGCAAAATTCTTTATGTTTTCTTTTGCGGCAATTTTCATATTTTCGCTTTTTTTGTTACAAATTGTATTTATTAAAAAAAACAAAGTCCTTAAAATAAGCTTACTGGATATATTGCTGGTAATGTTTTTTTTATATATAAGCACTTTTGTGCTTTTAAACTTGGAAAAATTTGGACTACCAGACCGTTTTATCCTACTTATTGGGCTTACAGCATTATATATAGTTTTCAGGAGTTTAAGGATAAGGCATTTTAAAGTATTGTTTATTGCGGTTTTATTGTCAGGCATTTTACAAGCAGTTTATGGTAATTTGCAATTATATGGTATTTTTCCCTCCCGCCACAATTTGTTTAATATAACAGGCGGTTTTTTTAACCCGGGGCCTTATGCAGGTTATTTGGCAATTATTTTTCCGTTAGCATTGGCCTTATATTTTGCTACTTCAGCTGACAAAAATAAAACTAATGCTAATGGTTTTAAGCTTAAACTTTTCAATATAAAAGTTTCCGAAAGCACAGTAGTAAAATATATTTCAATAGCCGTTATTATTACTATTCTACTGGTATTGCCATCAACACGCTCTCGTGCTGCATGGCTTGCTGCAATAATACCTTCTTTTTTTATTTTGGCTCACAAATATAAGCAGCAAAAAATTATTAAAAGCAAATTAAACAGTTTGCTTAAAAAAACACTATTTGTTACGGTACTTGTAATAATAACAGGGGTTTCGGCTTTGGGGCTTTATGCTATGAAAAAAGGTTCATCAGATGGTCGTTTGTTAATTTGGAAAGTAACAACAAATATGATAGGGCAAAAACCAATACTTGGTTTTGGCTACAACCGGTTCGAAGCAAATTACCTGAATTTTCAGGCAGATTATTTAAGCAAAAAAGGATCAGAAAGCGAAGCTTTAATAGCAGATAATAGCACAAGGGCATTTAACGAATATTTACAATTAACGGCAGAAAATGGGATTATAGGTCTTTTATTAACATTGGCAATTATTTGGTCTTGCTTTTTTGGAAAAACAGAAAATATGGAAACAGGTAATAAACCACTTTTATTAGCAGCAAGAATGTCTTTATCAGCTTTTGCCATTTTTGCCGTTTTTTCTTACCCAACTGAAATTTTACCAATAAAACTTGTTGTAACAATATGTTTGGCATTTATAGCCTCCACTCAAAAAAGCATAAGCTTAAAAAAATTCAATCCATCAATGCAATTAGGGTCTGTAAAACTTATACTATTAGTGGTTTCATTTGCAACCCTACTTTTCACATTATTATTAATCCTACCCTTACAAGAAAAGTATAAAATACATAAAAAGTGGAAACAAGCTTATTCTACTTATCAAATAGGTTTTTATGAAGCTTCAGTTGAAGCATATAAGAAAATATACGAAAAATTAAAGTTTAACAGTGAATACCTTGTAAACTTTGGGAAAGCCTGTTCAATGGCCGGTAAACACAAGACGGGTGTAGATATACTAAGCCGAGCAGAAAAGTTCATGCCAAACACAATTGTTTATACTGCTTTGGGTGATAGCTATAAAGCACTTGGCAAATTTGCAAAAGCTGAATATGCCTACAAAAAAGCTGCAGCTATACTTCCTGCAAAATTTTACCCTGAATATCTACTGGCCAAATTATACAATGAAACAGGACAAAACAAAAAAGCGGTTGAAATCGCAAATAAGCTAATGCACAAAAAAGTAAAAGTACAATCAACCGCAATTGAAGAAATAAAGACAGCAATGAAAGAAATTATTGAAAAAAATGAATAAAATTCTAAGTTATATTAAGAAATCCTTTTTTGCAAAAGCAAGTCTGTCAATTATTGCCATAATATTACTTTCCATTGCCCTAAGGCTATTCATATTTGAACTCTACACTATTCCAAGTGGCTCAATGGGAAACACTTTATAAACAAGAAATAAAAT
>JALWNR010000794.1 GCA_027083715.1 Bacteroidales bacterium | reverse complement strand
GCTTTATGCCAAGAAAAAAACAGATAAAGAGTATAAAAATATTGAAACATATAATATTTGTGCAAAATCAGGTGAGTTAGGACCCAAACGTCAACAAGGAGATTTACAAGTTCCCGAAGGATTTTATTATATAAACCGGTTTAATCCGTATAGCAGTTTTTATCTTTCATTGGGACTAAATTATCCAAATGCTTCGGACAAGAAAAAAAGCAGCGCAAACGATTTAGGCGGTGATATTTTTATTCATGGTGATTGTGTTACAATTGGTTGTATGCCTGTGACTGATGATAAAATTAAAGAAATATATCTGTATGCTGTTTATGCAAAAAATGCAGGTCAAAATAAAATTTCTGTTTATATCTTTCCGTTTAAAATGACGGATAAAAATTTTAAACATTACAGTAATCAATATAAAAATTCGGAAAAGCTTATTAAATTTTGGATAAATCTCAAATCCGGCTACGATAAATTTCAAAATGATAATAAAGACTTAAACATAAAAGTTGATGCAAATGGAAACTATTTATTTTAAAAGAAGTAAATATGAATAAAGTGTTGATAATGTTATCACTAATTGTGATATTAAATTCTTGTGATAAAAACGAAACAAATTCGCAAAAAAAGGCAAAATGGATTGAAAATGCGTTCAATACTTTGAGCTCCGGAAAATATCTAAAAATTAAGGCAATTTCTTGGTGGCATGAAAATTTTGATAATTCTTTATTGCGTGTAGATTCCTCACCAGAGAGCCTTGAAGCGTATAAGAAGGGGGTGGCGGATACACTATTTATTGCGAATGAAACTATTTTTCAGAATAATAAACTGATAGAGGCTGAAAAAGGGATATATCACTCTGCTTTTCCTGATTTTGGAGGAACAGAGGATGTTGTTAGCCGTGAAAGTATTTTAGCTTTTGAAACACTGGTTAAAAAAAATATTATTTGGGCATATTTTTCAAATAATTGGTACAACAAAATTCAATTTCCAAAAACAGAGGTAGATATTATTAAAAATTCAGGTAAAATTCCGTTTATCAGATTAATGCCGCGAACCAATTTTGATGAAGGTGGCCCTGACCCTAATTATACCATGCAGCGGATTATTGATGGGAGTTTTGATAAAGAGCTTATTCAATGGGCAAAAGATGCTGCTGCTACAGGTATTCCTTTACTTGCCGAATTTGGAACCGAAATGAACGGAAATTGGTTTCCCTGGAATGGGCAATATAATGGTGCAGAAATAACGAACGAATATGGCAATCTTACACTACCTGACGGACCGGAACGCTTTCGGGATGCTTATAGACATATTATCGATATTTGTAGGCAAAACGGTGCAAGTAATATTACTTGGTTTTTTCATGTAGATGCTTATGGAGAGCCAGATACTGAGTGGAATCAAATAGTAAACTATTATCCCGGTGATGATTATATTGATTGGTTGGGAGTTAGTATATATGGACCTCAGGAAAGTGATGAAGATTATCAAGAATTTGAAGAGATATTGAATGATATTTACCCAAAACTTAACTCCTTAGCTGATAAACCTATTGCTATTTTAGAATTTGCTGTTACAGAAATGTAATTGAATTAAAATAAAAGAGAATGGATCCAAAAAAAAAATATATTAGCATAAATAAATCACTTTGGAACAAGCGAACTGAAATTCATTTGAAATCAGATTTTTATAACCTTGATGATTTTTTACAGGGAAAAACCTCCTTAAACCAAATAGAATTAGATTTATTAGGCAATATTCAAAATAAACGTATTTTGCATTTGCAGTGTCATTTTGGTCAAGATACTATTTCTTTGGCACGGATGGGTGCTGAAGTTACCGGAGTTGATTTTTCAGAGAAGGCAATTGAGGCAGGTATAGAATTAGCTCGAAAAACGATGACCGATAATATAGATTTTATTTGCTGTGATATATATGAACTGCCCAACTACTTGAATAAAACTTTTGATATTGTTTTTACCTCCTACGGAACCATTGGATGGTTGCCGGATATTGATAAATGGGCAAATATCGTATCGCGATATTTAAAATCCGGAGGGAAATTTATTTTTGCAGAATTTCATCCTTTTGTTTGGATATTTGACAGTAATTTTGAAAAAATTATTTATAAT
>JALWNR010000793.1 GCA_027083715.1 Bacteroidales bacterium | reverse complement strand
ACTCCAAAGTATTGGCAACCTGTTTTTCAGATATTTGCAGTTGCCTGCTGATTTTATTTACAAAATTTGTTTCCATAAAAAATCTAAATTTGCCCAAAGATATAATTCTTCATCAAATTTTAAGTCTATAAAAAGGCAACAAAATATAAATACTTGATTAGCAAGAGGAAATTTTATCAACAAATTATTATTAAAATATACTAAATTTCCATAGATTTGTCATACAAATTATTATCCAAAACGAAGCAAAAATGAAAACCTTTAAAAAAACACTCATACTAATACTTTCATTATCAATCAATTTAACTATTTTTAGTCAAAAATCAATACTGCAGGAGGAAAGTAAACATTACGGAAATTACTCATTTAAATCAGAAAAAGAATGGGATGAGTTTAACAATTTTAAGCCGTATAAAAAACAAAAATTTTACCACACAAAAAATACGGATTTAACCAAAATAATATTTGGTTGGAATCCTTACTGGATGGGTACTGCTTATAAAGATTTTGATTATTCACTATTATCGGATGTTTCTTATTTTTCATACGAAGTAGATCCAAATACAGGCTTGCCTGCCGATTTGCATTATTGGCTAACAACTGAATTGGTGGATTCAGCTCATGCAAATAATTGCAGAGTAAGCCTCACGGTAACACTATTCAGCGGACATGCTACCTTTTTTGCAAGTAACAGCAGCAAACAAGCACTTATTGATACGGTTATTGCATTAATACAGTATCGCAACGCCGATGGTGTAAATCTTGATATTGAAGCAGTTCCAAGCGACCAGAGTTCGCAACTTACTGCTTTTGTACAAGATTTTTGCACTCAATTTCACAATGCATTTCCAAGCGGACAAGTTTCCATAGATTTACCTGCAGTAAATTGGAGCGATAAGTTTGATGTTGCCAACATGGTGAATTACATTGATTTATTTCTGATTATGGGATATGATTATCATTGGAGTGGAAGCGAAGAAGCAGGACCTGTTGCTCCTAAAAATAATGGTGAATTGTGGACTGCCTATGATGTTACGCGAAGCGTAAATTATTATTTGGACAAAGGAATACCAGCTGAAAAACTGGCATTAGCCGTTCCCTATTATGGAAGAGATTGGTCAACAAACAGTTCGGCTGTTCCCTCATCAACTACCGGTAGCAGTTCATCCAAGACCTACAAAACGGTTAGAGAAGAAATGAGCAATTATGAGCACCACTGGGACATGAATGCCTCTGTTCCTTACATCACTTACCAGGAAGCAGGAAAATGGCATCAGTGTTGGTATGATAATGAATTTAGCTTAGCCGATAAATATGATTTGGTGAAGATGAAAAATCTGGCAGGTATCGGTATTTGGGCTTTGGGTTACGATGGCAGCTATACCAACTTATGGGAAATGCTTTCGGAAAAGTTCAGGGCTGGCGGTGCAAAACTCGGATACGGTGTTTTTACTGATATGGGTGGTCCGCGAGGCAATTATTACAACGATGATGATTATGTTTTTACCATTGCTCCAACAGGTGCCACTGAAATAAAACTTGTTTTTGATGAATTTTCAACAGATGCAAATGATGTTTTAACAATTTA
Organism: Bacteroidales bacterium; assembly: GCA_027083715.1. Taxonomy (GTDB): domain Bacteria; phylum Bacteroidota; class Bacteroidia; order Bacteroidales; family NBLH01; genus NBLH01. Next base: position 541 of record JALWNR010000793.1, on the reverse strand, counting down.
CGATGGAGACATTTCTACGGGCAATATTTTGGCAAGTTACAGCGGAACTCCTAATGTAAGCGACACATTAACAGCCGGCAGCGGAGTAATGAGTTTTCATTTTGTATCGGACGATGCTACAGTTTCAAGTGGCTGGTATGCCCGATGGGCAAATACAGACTATGTGCTGAGCATTTCTGAAAAAACTATTGATATTCAAAGCTTTAAACTATTTCCAAATCCTGTTAAGGATAAATTATGGGTAGAAATAAATATGACCGAGCCTGACAAACTGAATATCAGCCTGCTGGACATAAACGGTAGTCAATTAAAGAAACAAACAATACAAACAAACGCAGGGAATAACAGATTGGATTTAAGCACACTAATTAGTGACTTAAAAAATGGAAGCTATTTTATAAGTATTAGTTCCGGTACATACAGTATTACAAAAAAAATATTGATTATGCGATAAAATGCATGGTCGAGATTGTGGATTAAAATAACAGACACATTCAATTTCATTTCATATTATTGATTAACAGATAATTAACAACAACAC
>JALWNR010000792.1 GCA_027083715.1 Bacteroidales bacterium | reverse complement strand
CGTATCACTTGATACGGTGAGTAGGTTTTTTCGAGCATTGCCAATAATGACGTGCAGTTTGGATTTGCAGTAAAAGATACTTGCGGATTTAAGGTTTAATATTAATTTAGATTTTCTGATAAAATTTATTTTATTTTACATCTCAAAATTAATAACTAAAGTTTAGTTTGAAATATATACTGTTTTTTTACATATTATTATCGGGTTTTTACTGTTTAAATGCGCAAAAAGCAGGTAACTGGGAATTAGTAAAAGAAAAAGAAGGAATAAAAATTTATGCCCGTAAAGTAGATAACTCTCCCTTTGACGAATTACTTGGAACCTATATTGCAGATGTAGGTTTATCAAGCATTGTTAGTTTACTAAAAGATTATAATAATCAGCCTAACTGGGTTTTTGCAAATGTTGAAACCCGATTATTAGCTGCTCCCAATAATTTTGAATGGTACTATTACATGAAAACAGATGCGCCTTGGCCGGTAGCTGATCGAGATATTATAATCCATGCTGTTTTGACGCAAGATACACTTACGCAAATAGTGCACATAAACGTGCAAGGTTTACCCAAATACCTACAAATAAATGAAGGAATTGTACGCATTCCTTATTTAAAATCATCTTGGGAGTTTATCCCAATAAACAAAGATAAGGTTTTAGTAAAACTTCAAATATTAACAGACATAGGTGGCGAAGTGCCTGCTTGGATTGTAAATATGGTTAAAGAAAAAGGTCCCTTGAATACTTTACTATTTATGCGTAAAGAACTTAAAAAAGACCAATACAAAAATGCCCGATTGCCTTACATTAAGGAAAAGTTCTAAAGGACAGGGATTGCACTTTTAAGTTGGAATTATGCTTCGCTGGCATTTGCAGTTTAGACTTATGTAAACTTAATTCCTCGTTCATTAAATCATCACCGATGGTATAAGTCTTATTTCAAAGAATATTCTGAAAAAAGGAAAGCAATTTTTCCGTTTCTCTTATGAGTTTTGTACTTTTGTCGTTCAACAAATAATCATCAATACACCCCGAACATATAATTTATAAAACTTTTATAATGAGCAATTTACCAAGCGACAAAAAAATAAAATTAGAGCATTTTGCAAATTTAGTGGCAGTAGCATACTCCGATGGATATCTGGAAGAACACGAAAAGCAATTTTTAAGCGAAAGAGCAGAAGAATACGGTTTACCTGCCGATGAAGTTAGCAACCTGTTTAACATGGCTGCTGAATTAAAATTTATAGTTCCGCAAAATGATGAAGAAAAAGAAGAACAACTCTCTGACGCTGTTTATATGGCAATGATTGATGGAGAGGTTCATGAAAAAGAATATGATTTATGCCTTACAATTGCAAAAAAACTCGATTTCAGAAAAAAAGATCTCGACTATGTAATTGAACTTACTAAAAAACTTTGGAAATAGTTTTTGTTCCGGCTTATTACCAGCCGGATACTAGAACATCCGCGATATGAATAGCTTTAATAGGCAATTTATTTCGTTTTATGTATCCGTTAATATTCATTAAGCAAGATGCTTCGGTAGATATGATATACTCAGCACCTGTTGCCAAAGCATTTTCTACTTTTTGCTGTGCCATGGCTTCCGATATGGGCTTCATTTTAACAGAAAAAGTCCCCCCAAAACCACAACAAACATCAGTATCTTTCATTTCAATGAGTTCCAGCCCTTTTACTTTTGCAAGTAATTTTCTTGGTTCTGTTTTTATTCCATACTCACGCAATGCGGTACACGCATCATGATAGGTTACTTTGGCATTAAACTCAGCGCCAAAATCATCATATTTTAAATAGTTAACCAAAAAATCAGTAAGCTCATACAAATTTTGGTTTAAACGTTTGTGCTCATTCAAAAAATCCTTATTATCCGATAATTTCGGATAATAATTTTTTACAAAACCGGTACATGAGGCTGATGGACTAACAATTGGGCGGTCATTTGGAAAATCTTTCATAAATTTTTGTGCAAGGGGTAAAGTTTTTTTCCAATACCCGCTATTAAAACTTGGTTGTCCGCAACAAGTCTGCTCAGGATTATAATTAATTTCCAAGCCCGCTTTTTCAAGTAATTTAACAGTATTTAAACCGGTTTCGGGATAAAATTGGTCAATAAAACAAGGAATAAAAAGATCAATTATCATTTTTATATTTTTTGTTAAAAGTAATTCAAAAAAATTAAATTTATCAGAATTAGAAAGTTTTTTTATCAGGGAAAATCAATTATCCGGTGTACTGTTAAGACATAATATCAAATATTGGAGTTTAGCCATAGCATGTATGATACCATTTATATAAAAATATTTGCCTCCCGTCAAAAAAGCAAAGTATTTCTTTTTACTTATAGGGATGGACGTTAAATTTGTATTACAAGTGATAGAAAGTTTATGAAAAAAATACTATATACCTTACTGTTTGTTTTAGTATCTTTTACCGCAATTTCGCAAGATGATTATGTAAAAGCAACTGTTGAACGAAACAATGAATTTGCCATTGATTTTTATAAGGAGTTTAACATTCGGGGTGAAAATATTATTGTGTCGCCTTTTGGTGTATCTAATTGTATGGCAATGGCATACATAGGCAGCGAGGGTGAAACTCAACAAGAAATAGCAAAAACCATGAACTTTATTACTCCATTTGGAGTATTATATAGTTTTAAGCAGTTAATTAAGCGTTTTCAAACGTACAAAAGTAAAGATGTAAACTTACTCATAGGAAATGCTTTATGGATAAACCAAGATATTGTACCCGATTTAAAATATAAAAATTTAATAAAAGTAAATTTTTTGGCACATGTTCAATCTTTAAATTTTAAAGACAATGATAAAAGAAGTGTCAAATTGGTAAATCGTTGGGCAAAAAAAACAAGCAATTACAATATTCGTAATTTGGCAAATTTAAGAACGTTTGAAAAAAATTCATCGTTGATCTATACTAATATTGTGTACTTAAACGGAGAATGGGAAAACCCATTTAATGAAGAGTTTACAAGTAAAGACGATTTCTTTTTACCCGATAGCAGCGTACGTAAAATTGATTTTATGAATCAAACATCCTATTTAAAATATAATGAAAATGATATTTTTCAAATAGTAGAGCTGCCATATTCAGGAAGAAATATCTCATTAATAATAATCCTTCCAAAACGAATAAATTATATTGACAGTATAGAACGCGTTTTAAGTCCGTTGAATTTTGATTTTTGGACAAGTGAACTTTACACAAAATTAGTAAGTGTGAGTTTACCAAAATTTCGTAGTGAATTTAGTCAGGATATCTCTTATGCAATTTCTGATATGGATTGTGAACTAGCCTTTACCGAAGAAGCTGATTTTAGCAGAATATCTTCACAAAAAACTCATATTTCAGGAATTATACAACATACAGTGATTGAGATTGAAGAAAACAAAGACAATAAATTGACTGAATTATACATTAACCCCAAAGAACAAGATAATATTGGAACAGAGTTTATCCGTTTTAATGCAAACCGACCATTTATTTATATTGTGAGGGATAATGTAAATAAAAGCATTTTAATTATGGGAAAAATAGTTTCTCCAAATTTTGATATGCTCTCAGCTCAAACAGAAGACATTTATTAAGCCTGTGTTGTAAAAATTTATTCAAATTTCAGTTTTACCTTTTCAATACTTTCGTTTGAACCAACCACGGTAACTACATCGCCGATGCGCAAACGAGTATATCCGTGAGAAATTACCGTATTTCCTCCACGTTTTACCGAAAGGATAAGTATATCGCTTGGTAAACGCAAATCACGTAAAGCCAAACCTTTAATATCAGGATTAACAACTTCAATATCAATCGTTTCTTTATGTTCTTCAAGTCCTAATAAAATAGAAGTAGCCACCGGCGACTGTGCAAAATGAAACAACAAATTCACTATTGAAGTAGAAGGCTCTACAATTAAAACACCCATTTTTCTGAATTCTTCAACATTGCTTTGCTCATTTAGGCGAACAATCAATGCCCGAGGACCACAGTGTTCATACACAGTTTCACAAATTGCACGATTTTCAACATCCGTTTGCATGGCTATAATGGCTTCCATTCTCGAGGCTTTCAATGTTTCCAAAGTTTTAAGCGAATAATTACGAATTTTCACAATATGATAATCCGGATAATCTTCCGTGCGGATTTCGTTGCGTAAAGTAGCTATAGTAACCAGCCAATCGTGTTCTTGCAATGTTCTCGCTAAAGCCAATGATTGACTTTCCAAACCAAATATTAAAGCCTCACGAACACCGTCAAATTCAGGTATTTCAGCTTTAACATGACTTTCTCCCATTTTGTTAATTGACCATTTAAAAAGCGAAGGTCCAACAACTTGATTCAAAACGATAACTGCTATTAATATTGTTTCAAATTCTTCTCCCCATTCAGGGTATGCCAGCGCAACAACAGTAACCAATCCTAAGCCAACGCCTGCTTGCGTAACATATGGCATCCACCCGATTCGCATAAAAAGCCCTGTTTCACCCGCAGCAAAAGCACCCAGAAACGATCCAAGTATCATGGTCAGAAGACGTATTACAAACAGCACAAGTGCAATAAGCCAGAAATGTTCAAGTACCTCTAATGAAATTGCAGCTCCTGTTAAAGTAAAAAACATGATGTAAATCGAAGGTCCGGCATCTTCAATTACTTTCAGAAATTCAATCCGGTGTTTGGTGTAGTTAATGGTGTAAAAACTAGCAACTATGCCTATTAAAAGAGGTTCCAGGTAAAATTTCAAATGCCAGTATTTCATACTTAAATCTCCGGCTAAGTGCGCAAAAGCATAAATTCCCCATCCTAAACCTACAATTAATATAATCTTTAATTTTTCATTTAAATTAAAAGACATAAACAAGGAAATAATTTTCCCGACAGCAAAACCTAAGCCTATTGATGATACAAGCTCAATTATCAGAATAAAAAAGGTTGATACTTTAAAAGCTTCTCCTTTAATCATTGTTCCTGCAAGGGCAAAGCATATGGTAAATAAAATAATTACCAACACATCTTTAATGACTGTTACTCCGATGGCTGTTTGTGTGAATTTTCCTTTTGCCCTGAGTTCATTAATTATTGCAATTGCCGAAGCCGGTGAGCGTGCCACGAAAATGGTTGCTATGAGCATTGATATAGCTAACTTACTGGCTGTTCCCATGCCGTCCATGAAAGGGATATATTCCGAAATGTAATACAATATGATACTGCTTAGAACAAAGGTTACCACAAGCTGTCCGAAAGTCATCCAACTTATTGTTTTAAACCTTCCGTGTAATTCTTTCAGGTACAGCTCTGCTCCAGCCGCAAATGCAATAAAAGCTAAGGATATGTCATTGATAAATGAAAGTTTATGAACGGCATCTTTTGTAATGAGCCCTGCAACATAGGGACCCGAAATAATTCCGACAGCCAGAAATCCTGTGATAAGTGGTAGTTTTAATTTTAAAAAAAACCTGGCAATATTACCGGAAGCTACAGAAACAATAAAATACCCGATTATTATTAATATTATATTTTCCAAGTTAGTTTGTTTTAGTTTAGTGCTTAAATATAATTATTCTAAATAAACAAAAAAAATCTATTTTTAAATCTGTTTATTGGTTATTAGACTTATAAATATATAAAAACAGTAAAGACTTATTTTAGTAGATATATTTTGCAAATTGTGATAATTATCCTTTAAGATAAACGCATAATGCCGTTTTTAGTTTACCAGAGGTTCATACTTAATAACCTGAATTCGATATAATAATTAATCACAGCTTCTTTGATGTTTTTCTCAGACGAGTCAGATTTTTGCAGCATTATCGGTATAATGCAAAAAAAGCAGTGTATCGAATAACATCAATACACTGTTTAATTCAAGATTACTTTAATATCAAGCCAAGTATGTTATATCATATAAATTTATAATAGATTTATTTCTTTTTTTCAATAATTTACACACTAACAATTTAGCAACAGTCTTCAATAACAAGTTAATAATCAATCAAATACAGAATTACAGATATAAAGAAATTACAAAATATTCTTAATCATGTAATCGCTCCAGTGCTTCTTTTATTCGTTCAAAAGCTACACCTATACGTTCACGCGAAATGGCATAAGAAAACCGGATACATTCCGGATCTCCAAACGCACTACCCGGCACTACAGCAACATGGGCTTCGTTTAATAAATACAAAGCCAAATCCGAAGCATTTTTAATCATAATATAACCATCTGACTTACCAAAAAATTCAGAAACATTCGGAAAAACATAAAATGCTCCTTGTGGGACATTAGTTTTAAATCCTTTAATATTTGAAATAAGTTCAATAATTAAATCACGACGACGACGAAAAGCAGCATTCATACCGAGTGTATAAATATTGTCTTCAGATGAAATAGCTTCAAGTGCAGCCATTTGTGATATAGAAGAAGCACCCGAGGTATATTGTCCCTGTAATTTTATACAATTATCTGCAATCCATTTGGGTGCAGCCATATAACCAATTCGCCAGCCGGTCATAGCATAACCCTTTGATACTCCATTAATTACAATCACCCTATCTTTAATAAAATCAAACTGTGCAATACTTTCATGCTTTCCCGTAAAATTTATATGTTCATAAATCTCATCCGAAATTACATAAAGGTTCTCATTTTCGGCAACCACTTCGGCAATTGCACGTAATTCTTCTTTAGAATAAACACTTCCAGCAGGATTTGATGGCGAGCTAAAAATAAACAAACGTGTTTTTTCATTAATTGCCTCTCTAATCTGTTTTGGCTTTACTTTATAATTATCTTCAACATCTGTTGGTAAAAAAACATTTTTCCCGTGTGCCAAATTAATAATTTCACCATAACTTACCCAATACGGAACAGGTACCAAAATTTCATCACCTGCATTAATCATACTGAGTATTACATCTGCAATTGCTTGTTTTGCACCATTTGAAACCACAATCTGATTAATCTCATAATCCAAATTGTTTTCTTTTTTAAATTTATTTACAATTGCTTGACGGAGATCTTTATAACCTGCAACCGGAGTATAAAATGTATAATCATCATCAATAGCACGTTTTGCGGCCTCTTTAATATGTGAAGGAGTTTTAAAATCAGGTTGTCCGATACTTAAATCAATAATATCAATTCCTTTTGCTATAAGCTCTCTGCTTCGTTGCGCCATTTCCAAGGTCTGCGAAACAGAAATTCTATTTAGCCTATCTGATACTTTTTCTGCTTTTGCCATATTTTAATAATTAACACAACACTATTCAAGTGCATTAAGAAGTTATTTTAATGAAATAATAAATAGCAAAGAAAAAAACTTTACACATATTTTCAGCAAATGTTTTAAATGTTGTACAACAAAAAAATATTATTCCTTACGTGCACTTTTGCCATTAGTAATTTTTCTGGGCTTAAGCATATTTTCAGGTCTTAAAATATTATCAATTTCTTCTTTTGATAATAATTTTTTCTCCAAAGCAAGTTCATAAACTCCTTTTCCTGTTTCTAAAGCCTCCTTTGCCAATTGTGTTGATGCCTCGTAACCAATTACCGGATTCAATGCGGTTACAATACCGATACTGTTCATTACCATTTCACGGCAACGTTCTTCGTTTGCAGTTATATCAATAACACAACGTGAACGCAAAGTATTCATCCCATTTATCAACATTTCAACCGACTCAAATATGCTTTGAACAATTACCGGCTCCATTACATTTAACTCCAACTGACCGGCTTCTGCACCGAGCGATACAGTTAAATCATTACCAATTACCTTAAACGCCACTTGATTTACCACTTCAGGTATTACAGGATTTACTTTACCGGGCATAATTGATGAACCTGGCTGTACAGCAGGCAGATTAATTTCATTAAATCCTGCACGCGGACCGGATGAAAGTAATCTTAAATCATTGGAAATTTTAGAAAGTTTTATTGCCAAACGTTTTAAAGCCGAAGAATACATAACAAATGAACTGGTATCCTGAGTAGCCTCAACCAAATTACGTGCACTAATGATATCCAAGCCGGTTATTTCACGTAAATGCCCAATTACGCGCCTCGTATAATCAGGGTCTGAATTTATTCCTGTACCAATTGCAGTAGCGCCCATGTTCACTTCCAAGAATAAGTTTGCATTAGATGTTAATCGTTCAACTTCTTCTTCAAGGGTTGTAGCATGAGCCTCAAACGCTTGTCCCAAAGTCATCGGAACAGCATCTTGTAATTGTGTACGTCCCATTTTTAAAATATGAGCAAACTCATCACCTTTCACATGAAAAGCTGCAATTAAATCAAGTAATGACCTGACCAACACCTTGTTGCGTTTAATAATAGCTATTTTTATAGCTGTCGGGTAAGCATCGTTTGTTGATTGTGAAAGATTTACATGATTATTGGGATGACAATATTTATATTCGCCCTTTTTGTATCCCATTATTTGCAATGCTGCATTAGCGATAACCTCATTGGCATTCATGTTGGTAGATGTACCGGCACCACCCTGTATCATATCTACAACAAAACATTTATGATATTTTCCGTTAAGAATATGACCACATGCTTCATCAATGGCACTAGCCACCTCTTCATCAAGCAAACCCAAAGCAAAATTTGCACGTACAGCAGCCTGTTTTACCATGGCAAATGCTCTAACAATATCCGGATAAAAATTAAGAGGAACACCGGTAATATCAAAATTTTCAATAGCACGAAGGGTTTGCACACCATAATACACTTCATTAGGCACTTCTTTATTTCCCAAAAGGTCATGCTCTGTTCTGGTAGCACCGGAAATATATTGAGTTCCAAGACTCACAAATCGGGTATTGGAACTACGCATTCTTTTAGATATAACCTTTGTAAGTTGCATACTTATTTTCATACCTAAAGAAGGATGATTTTTAAAAAGTGTTTCAATGTTTACCCTGTCTAACGAAAATAAAGAACAAGCAGTTACCGTTCGGGCAGATGTTGAATGCGGAGTATCATCAATAAAAGCACCTTCTCCAATTACATCACCCATCGAAAAATAAGCAAGTCGTTTTTGTTCGCCTTGGGGTGTTTTTTTCAAAAGTTCAACATCTCCTGCATAAATAATGTAAACAGCTGTTCTTTTTTTATTTTCTCTAAATAAAAAAACTCCTGCATTATAATTTTCAACAATAAGGTTTTCGCACAGTAATTTTATTTCTGCTTCATCAAGGTTAGCAAAAAACTCAATTTCACTAACAAATTCGATTATTTCCTTAAGATTCATGAGTCTATTTTTTAATATTATAATTGTTTCTTCTGTCCTCCCTGATTCATAAGGGAG
>JALWNR010000791.1 GCA_027083715.1 Bacteroidales bacterium | reverse complement strand
AATTGTACTCTTTAAAAATATAAAAGTAGTAAATTTTATCGAAAATATAATAAATAAAAAAGCTGAGACTATATGCCTCAGCTTTATAACTAAAATATTCAATAAATATTATGAATTTTCTTTAACCACTCTTCTCAGCCAGGGCAATAAAATAAATATACCGATTACAGCTATCATAGCCAAAAGTGCATTGGTTAAAAAGAAATAGGCTTTATTTTCATAAAAATTCCACAAGCCAGATAATACCCCTGATAATTTATTTCCGATTGAAGTAGATAAAAACCACCCTCCCATCATTAAGGCAACAATACGTGGAGGGCTCAATTTTGAAACCAATGAAAGTCCCATTGGACTAAGGAACAGCTCACCGATTGTAATTACAGCATAAGTACCAAACAGCCAAGCTGCCGATGCTTTAACAGCTCCATTACCCGAAGCAACTACCGCAGCCACCATCACCAATGAAGAAAGGGCTGTAATAAGCAGTCCATAGCCTATTTTGGCAGGAGTGGAAGGCTCTTTACCGCGACGCGATAAAAATCCGAAGAAACCAACAACTAAGGGTGTGAAAATTATAATAAAACCCGGGTTAATAGATTGGAACAACTCTGTTGAAACCAGTTTCATTTCTCCTGATTTTGGCCACTCTTCCTTCGGAAGATTATCAAAATACGGGTCAGGTCCCATTGTAACCTTCGGTTGTCCGTTTTCACCCAATACAGGAATGCCATGTGCATCTTTCTCTACACGTTCTCGTGGCTCAGTGGTAACTACCTGATTAAATGACAGGGCATCGGTTACCGGCTGTAATACCTGAGGTACCTCACGTGCAGTGTATCGCTCAGCCCAAAGTGTCAGGGCTGAACCATTTTGATGGAAAATTGCCCAGAAAATCACCACAACTCCCATTACCGCAAGCAGTGCTTTAATCGGCTCTTTTTCATTCTGAGGAGCAGAACGTACCAGATTTATATAAAACAAAACTACAGGGATACTAAAAAACAAGAATGCATCCGTTGAATCTGCTCCAAAAATAGTTCCCGGAATCATCCAACCTATTGCTGCGGCAATTACTGCCGGTACAAATAATTTAACTAATATACTTGTTAATGACATATCATCCTTGCCTGCAGGCGAAAGATAATCTGCCTCTTTTATATCCTTAGCAAAACCCTGTCCGCTCCAAAACCAAACAAGACCAACTAACATCCCGATACCTGCAGCTGCGAAAGCCCATCCCCAGCCATAATTAATACGCAAATAAGCTGCAACAAAGTTTGAAATAAAGGCACCAACATTGATACCCATATAGAAAATATTGAAACCGGAGTCTTTATGTGCACGATACTTTTCATTATCATACAATCGACCTACCAATGCAGAAATATTTGGTTTGAAAAAACCATTTCCTACAATAACCAATAATAATGAAATATAAAAAATTGTTTCGGAGTGAAAGGAAAGCCCGATATATCCGACTGCCATTAAAACACCACCTATTGTAATTGATTTGCGGTACCCTAAAACCCTGTCGGCAAGTAATCCTCCAAAAAAGGGAGTCAAATATACCAGTGCTAAATAAGTTCCGTAAATATCTGCTGCTTTTTCATCCGAAAATCCCATACCCGGAAAATCAATTCCCGTACTTTCTCCAATCATGTATAGAGTAAAAATTCCCAGCATCAGGTAAAAACCGAAACGCTCCCACATTTCAGTAAAAAACAATACCATTAATCCTTTCGGGTGTTTTCTTTCTTTTGTCATTATGTTTGGTTTTTAGATAAATAATTAAGAAAAAACAAATATATAAAGATTTCAAAATCTGACAAATCAAATAACACTTAACATATTCACAAGAAATTAACAAAACATATAAAAATAAAGGCTTTGTTGCAGAGCCAATAACTTAGGCTACAGAACATAAGTTGAAATTTAAAAATTCTAAAAAAGCTCCTTAGGATTACTATTTTGAGAATAGATAAAAAAGGGGAATAGATAAATTTTTAATTATACCTTAAATCCGCAGGTATGTTTGTAACGATAATCCAAAATGTGCGTCAGTATTGGTGTAGCGCAGAAAAAAGCAACGCAGGCGTATCACTTGATACGGCGAGTAGGTTTTTTCGAGCATTACC
>JALWNR010000790.1 GCA_027083715.1 Bacteroidales bacterium | reverse complement strand
AGAAAATATTTTTGAAAACAGAATAGACCTAAGTGATTTGGCACAAAGCATCGAAGAGCTTAAGAATGAAATCGGCAAAGTGATTGTTGGTCAGGAGCGGATGATTGAATTGCAAATTGTAGCACTCCTGGCAGACGGGCATATTTTGCTCGAAGGAGTTCCGGGAATAGCTAAAACATTGGCTGCCAAACTGCTGGCAAAAACCATTGACACAGGCTATTCGCGTATTCAGTTTACGCCCGATTTAATGCCTTCGGATATTCTGGGAACATCAATTTTTAATGTAAAAACATCAGAATTTGAATTTCATAAAGGACCGGTTTTTTCAAACATTATTCTGATAGATGAAATTAATCGCGCACCGGCAAAAACCCAATCTGCATTGTTTGAGTTAATGGAAGAACGGCAGGTTACCGTTGAAGGACATAAGTACAAAATGCAGGAACCTTTTATTGTACTTGCTACGCAAAACCCCATTGAGCAGGAAGGAACTTATCAGTTGCCCGAAGCACAACTTGACCGCTTTTTGTTTAAAATAAACATCGGTTACCCAAGCAAAGAAGAGGAAGTGGCAATTTTAAACCGTCATCACAACAACAATAATTTGACAAAATTAAATGAGGTGCGAAAAATTCTTTCTCCTGAGCAAATTGCAGCATATAGGGAAAAGGTAAGCAAAGTCCACATTGAATTGAATTTATTGCGATACATTAGTGAAATGGTACATCAAACACGAAACAACAGTTCATTATATCTGGGTGCATCGCCACGTGCATCACTGGCAATTATGAATGCGAGCAAGGCATTGGCGGCTGTTCGCGGGCGCGATTTTGTAAAGCCAGAAGATATTAAAGAAATGGTAGAACCTGTTCTGAATCACCGGATTATATTAAGTCCGGAAAAAGAAATGGAAGGTGTTACCATTCAAAAAGTAATTAGTCAGATTGTGGATAAAGTGGAGGTGCCAAGATAGTATTTAGATGAAAAATTTTTATTTAAGCATATTTTTTTCAAAACGTTTTTTTATCGCAACAGGAATTATTGCCGGCTTGTTTGCTCTCGGGCATTTTTTACCGTTTATCTATGTCTTGGCAAAAGTATTATTTCTCTTTTTTATTGCTGCCGCAATACTGGACTTGCTCTTTTTGTACAGCATAAACAAGCCTTTGCATGCAAACAGGCAAGTACCCGAACGACTATCCAACGGAGATGTTAATAAGATAAAAATCCGAATAAAAAATAACAGTAAAGTAAAATTCAATTTGGAAATTATAGACGAATTGCCCTTTCAGTTTCAAAAACGTGATTTCAGAATAAGCGCAATAATTGAGCCCGGCAACGAAAAAATATTTGAGTACAATTTAAAGCCTGTCAGCAGAGGCGAATATGAGTTTGGCAAGCTAAACATTTACATAAATCAGCGTATCGGCTTAATTATCAGAAGAATTCGTTTTGATTTTACAGCAAGCGTTCCCGTTTATCCATCCTTTATTCAGATGCGAAAATATGAGTTGCTGGCAGTTTCAAACAAACTCACCGAAGCCGGAATTAAAAAAATAAGACGACTAAGCCATACGCTTGAATTTGAACAAATCAGAGAATACGTAAAAGGTGACGATTACCGAACCATCAACTGGAAAGCAACCGCGCGCCGCTCGCAATTAATGGTTAATCAGTATCTGGATGAAAAATCGCAAAAAGTATTTTGCCTTATTGATATGGGCAGAAACATGAAAATGCCTTTTGAGGGAATGACTCTGCTTGATTATGCCATTAATTCAAGTTTGGTACTCTCAAACATCGCCATGCTAAAGCATGATAAAGCCGGACTGATTACTTTTTCGGATAAAATTCATAGTATTTTGCCTGCCGAAAGAAGCAAAATGCAAATGAAACGAATATTGGAAAATCTTTATAATCAGGATACTAACTTTTCAGAGCCGAATTTTGAGCAATTATATGCTACCATTAAACGAAAAGTAAACCAACGCAGCCTTTTGGTATTATTCACCAATTTTGAATGGCATATTTCGATGATGCGCCAAATAAAATATCTGCGACAGCTCAGCAAACAACATCTTCTTTTGGTGGTATTTTTTAAAAATACAGAATTGCATGAAGTTTTAGAAGAAGATA
>JALWNR010000789.1 GCA_027083715.1 Bacteroidales bacterium | reverse complement strand
GTGTCCTATTGCGTAAAACACAAAATCTGTTTCTAATTCTTTTTCTTCTCCTGTTTGTGTGTCTTTTAATATTGCTTTTGTAACTTTTGTTCCGTCTCCTTTTACATCTACTACTATTTTGTTCCATAATATTTCTATTTTTAGATTTTCAAAAACTCTTTTTTGCATTATTTTGCTTGCTCTAAAACTGTCTCTTCTATGTACTAAATATACTTTTTTTGCAAATTTTGTTAGGAATGTTGCTTCTTCCATTGCTACATCTCCTCCTCCAACTACTATTACTGTTTTGTCTCTTGTAAATGCTGCATCACAAGTTGCACATGCACTTATTCCTCTTCCAAAATATTCTTCTTCTGCTTTTAAGCCTAATTTTTTTGCTGATGCTCCTGTTGCTATTATTATTGTTTCTGCTTCTAATATTTCTCCTCCTTCTAAATGTACTTTATAATTCATTTCTTCTCCTTCTATTTTTATTGCTTTGTCAAACTTGTATTCCGCTCCAAATTTTGTTGCTTGTTTTCTCATTCTTTCTACTAATTCTGTTCCATCTATTCCATCAGGAAATCCAGGAAAGTTTTCTACTTCTGTTGTTTCTGATAATTGTCCTGCAGGTTGATATCCTGTAATTACTAATGGTTTTAAATCTGCTCTTGCAGCGTATATTGCTGCTGTTTGTCCTGCAACTCCATCTCCTAGAATTATTACTTTTCTTTTCAAAATAATCACCTAAAACTTTTTTTTAGAATAAAAAATAAAAATATTTTTTTAAAATGTTTTTAATGTTTATGTTCATGGTCATGATGTTCGTGATCATGATCATGGTCGTGTTCGTGATTGTGTTGATATTTTTCTGGGTTTTTTTTCATGTCTTCCATTACTTCTTCTGCTTTTTTTAATGCTGCGTCTATTTTTTGTTTTAATAATGGTTCTGGTGCGAATCCTACAATTCTATCTACTTCTACATTTTTTGCCATTACACTCAAACTTGGTATTCCTTGTATTCCAAATTGAGCTGCTATTTCTGGGAATTGTTCTGTGTCTAATTTTGCAAATTTTAATTTTCCTTCATATTCTTTGCTTAACTTTTCAAATACTGGTGCCATCATTTTACATGGAGCACACCATTCCGCCCAAAAGTCTATTATTACAGGAATATCTGAGTCTAATACTTCTTTTTCAAAATTGTCTAAATTTAATTGTACTGGCATTTTAATTTCCTCCTAATATTATTTTTGTTTTTTTTGTGATTTTTATTTTCACAAAAGAGTTTAATCTTGATTTTAAATACTTTAAGGAATTGTGAATTTTTAAAACTTTTGTTTCACAATTTTGTTGGTTGTAAAATAGAATTATTTGGCGTTTGTTTTTAAATGTATGAAAACGGTTTATTTTTTATGATATTTATTTTAATTTAACATGTTTTGTAATCTTGAATTCGTTCCTGAAATTCTTTCAATTTTCATTTGTTGAATTACACAATAAGGTATTTTTTCTGAAGATAAAATTTTATGGATAGGTGATGCTTGATGGGAATGGTATGCTCCTATAACCGCTACTACTGGTTTTGTGGATTTTTTTGCATATTCAACCATAATTCTTGCCATCTCATTTTCTCTGCGTATATGGATATCTTCAATAGAATTATATGGTGTTGAAAATGCTTGGTCTGATGATAAATCTACACCAACTAATTGAAATCCAAGAAAATGTGATATAACTCGAAATGCGTTTAATTCTCTATAGATTTTTGAATCTTTATCTTCTATTGCGCTATTTTCTTGTGATAATCTTTTTCCATTATAAGTTCCTTCTTGAAATTCATGCAAAACATATTCTGGTTTTAAAGCTCTTATTAGTTCGAGTTGTGCTTTAGTTAATTCATTTTTAAAATGTTCTTCTCCAAAAACAATAAGCTTTGGATTGTTTGAGTTGCCTAAATATGTAAATCCTTTTGATTCAGCCCATTCTTGTAAATTTTGTTCTAAAAGCATATTGTTGGTTGTTGATTGAAAATATTTAAACCTTTCTATTTTTACTACTGCAAAGATACATCAAAAACACGTTTGTTTTTTATTGTTCATTTTTAAAGATAAAAACAAATATTTTTATTTGCATGAACAATTTGTAAAAGAATTCTATGTTTTT
>JALWNR010000788.1 GCA_027083715.1 Bacteroidales bacterium | reverse complement strand
GAAATAGATAATTTGTATGATGGAATTAGGGAATTGGAAGGACAGATGAAATGGATATAACAGACATACCAAAGTTAAGATTCTGATATACAAGTGTTATGCCTCACCAAAAGAAAAAACACAAGAGTTCAAGAAAATTAAAAACAGAAAGAATGAGATATGATTAATTGGAAAGATTTTGAAGCAAAATATGAAAAACGAGAACAATGGGCATTTGAACAAATGTCATACTTTTTATTTTGTGTAGAATTGAATAACAATATAGGGGCATTTAGATATAAAAATCAAACTGGAATAGAAACAGAACCAGTCGAGAAAGATAATTTTTTTTATGGATTCCAAGCAAAATATTATACTACTTCAATATCTAAAAATAAGAGCGACATCATAGATTCTATTAAAAAAGCAAAAACAAAGAACAATCGATTAAACTTAATATATTTTTATATAAATCAAGAATTTGCTGAAAGTCGCAAGAAAAAAGATAAAAGACCTAAATATCAGGTTGAAATAGAAAATGAAGCAGAGAAAATAGGTATAAAAATAGAATGGCGAGTAAAAAGCCATTTAGAATATCAACTATCTCAACCTAATAATAAATGGATTGCAAATATTTTCTTTGGAAATAATGGCCTTGACCCCGATTTTTTTCAAAATAATGTTGAAAAAGAAATTAAAAACCTTGGTCCAAGGTTTAATGAAAAATTAAACTTTGAATTACCAATAGCACAATTGTTTGATATAATATCTCACAATGAAGTTTTCTATCAAAGGTTTATAAAAACTATCGATAAATGGTTAACAGAAAAAAGTTACAGAAAACAAATTGATACTGAATATCTATCAGAACTTGAACAGGAACTTGAAAAGTTAAAAAATGAATTAACAAATTGGATTAGTCACTTAGATTATTCTTTAATTGAACAAATACAACTATCTAATTTTCTAGATAGTATTCAACAATTCAACAAAAAAATAGCTGAGCAAAGAAATGAATTATATAGCCGAAAAGACTGGAAAACAGAAGATAATAAATTTGAAAATGAGTTAAGTAGACTAAGAGAAATAGAAAGTAACAATTATGAGTTTTTTCAAGAAATAGAGAAATTAAAGATTAACTTAGCAAATAACCCAACATTAATAATACAAGGGGAAGCTGGTTCTGGCAAGTCGCACTTATTAGGTGATATTGCAACAAAAAGAATAAATCAATCATTGCCAACAATTCTTTTATTAGGAACAACTTTTAATAATACCAACACAATAGAACAAAACATACTAGCAAAATTAGATTTAACTTGTAGTTTTAAAGATTTTCTTGATAATCTAAATAGTATAGGTCTTTTTATAAATTCCCGAGTATTAATTTTAATAGATGCTATAAATGAAGGTGCAGGTGCTGATTTATGGAAAAACCAAATAGCTGGTTTTATAAATGAAATTGCAAAATATCCTGCAATTGGTTTAGTCCTTACTATTAGAAGCACCTATTTTAATGATATAATCCCGAAAGACTTTAATACAAATCCAAATATTACTATTGTTAATCATACTGGGTTTAAAGGTAATGAATATGAAGCATTAAAATTATTTTCTGAATTTTATCGATTGACATTGCCAAACTTTCCAATATTAAGTCCGGAGTTCTCAAACCCTTTATTTTTACATTTAATTTGTGAATCAAGTAGTAATTTACCTGAAAAAAGTTTTCCAAAAGGGTTTAATGGGATTAGTAAATTGTATAATTCATACAAAGAAATATTAGATAGTAAATTTGAAGAAAAAAGACACGAATACAAGAATCGAAAAATCGTAACGAAAGCTATTGAAGTTTTTGCAAATAAAGTTTTTAACACAAAATATGGACAGTTAGAATTAAACGATGCAGTTGACCTATTTGATGAAAGGTTCCCTAGATTTCCTCATTTATTAACTGATTTAATTGAAGAAAGTGTTTTTATAAAAATGAGACCTGAATATGAAGAATCTAATAAAGATTTTATTTCATTTTCATATCAGAAATTTGGGGATTTCTTTATGGCAGAAGAGTTATTAAAACCCTATTCAACGAAAGAAGAAATAATAAATGCCTTTGAAAAAAATGAAATATTTCAAAAAATCATAAAAAATTACCAATGGCAATAC
>JALWNR010000787.1 GCA_027083715.1 Bacteroidales bacterium | reverse complement strand
TCCTGCATCTTTTGAACGTGATTATATTTTGGAGTTTGTTCGTGAATCAAAACGGGGAATTATCAGAGGAATTTAGCACTAATAGTTTATTCCTATTTTGTATAAGATATTAAGCTTGCAATTTTGTATCTAATGGATTGGTATTCAGTATACTAAGTGGGGTTTAATCGTTGTATTTACTCCTTAACTTACGGATATTAAGTAAATAATTGAATAATTGTTGTTAGTATATTCGTAATTTGATGTAAAACTATAATTATTGGATATTAAATTGGTTCTACCACTATTTTAATAACCTTTATAAGGTACAATTTTATTAAATTTATGGTAGAACCCAAGTTTTTATATCATTTCTGCAATTTCCACTAAGCGAATAAATTCTGCACGATAACCTTCCGTATCATCTCCTTTTGCATTTTTAGCCCTTTCTAATACTTGTTTGTAATTTGCATTTGCTTTATACTGCGACTCGCGTAGCAATAAACCAAACTCCGCAACTGTTGAAGCCCAGTTAAAATTGTTGGAATTATTGTTTTTAAATATCTGATTTGTAACAACCTTCTGTTTAATCAATTTACTGGTTTCGCCTGCCGGTTCTTTGTAACGAAGTTTCAGTGTCATCAGATTATCACTTTTCACGATGTCCTTTTTTTGATATTCCAGTTCATCTATACCCGGAATTTCTTCTTCTGAATTTGCTGGGATAATCTCATAAAGGGCAGTTACCGTATGTCCTGAACCTATTTCGCCGGCATCTTTGGTATCGTCATTAAAATCTTCTGCAGCCATCATTCTGTTTTCATATCCTATTAATCGATAGCCTTTTACCTGTGCCGGATTAAATTCAATCTGAATTTTTACATCTTTGGCAATAGTATATATTGTTCCAAAAAATTCTTTTCCCAATGTTTTTTTTGCTTCCAGAATGTTATCTATGTAGGCATAATTCCCGTTTCCTGCATTTGATAGTTGCTCCATTTTACTGTCTTTGTAATTACCCATGCCAAAGCCCAGTACGGTTAAAAATACTCCATCTTTACGTTTTTCTTCAATTAGGCGTACCATTGCAGCATTACTGCTTTCGCCAATGTTAAAATCGCCATCGGTTGCCAGTACAACACGATTGTTTCCTCCCTCAATAAAATTTTCTTTGGCAATTTTATATGCCAGTCTGATACCTTCACCTCCTGCAGTTGAACCTCCTGCCTCAAGTTTTCCCAGGGCTTCTAATATTTTATCTTTTTCATCGCAAGATGTGGAGGGAAGTACTACTCCTGCTGCTCCTGCATATACTACTATCGCAACACGGTCTTTGGGGCGAAGTTGCTCTAAAAGTATTTCTAATGATTTTTTTAATAAAGGTAATTTGTTTGGTTCGTTCATTGAACCGGAAACATCAAGTAAAAATACCAGATTGCTTGCGGGAGTTTGCTCAATGTTAATATTTTTCCCTTGCAAACCGATAAGTAAAAGTTTGTGCTGTGTATTCCATGGGCAGTTCCCCATTTCCAGATTAACAGAGAAAGGCTGATCGCCATTGGGTTGAGGGTACTGATAATTAAAGTAGTTAATCATTTCCTCAATACGCACTGAGCCTTCATACGGTTTTTGGTTATTGTTGAGCATCCTGCGTATATTAGCATACGAAGCTCTGTCCACATCAACCGAAAAAGTTGATAAAGGCTGATTTAAAGGGCTGACAAAAGGGTTTTCGTTGATTTTATCATATTCTTCGGTATTAAAATCCTGTTTTTTCCCTTTATCGTCATCGTTCTGGGTTCTTTCCATTATAGCAGCTGGTTCGTCCGCTTCTTCAGATTCAATGACAACATCATAGGCTGCATATTCATCATAAGGAGTTTCTTTTTGTGCGTGATTTCCACCACAAGAATAACTTGCAAAAAGTAAAAACAGTATTCCTGTTAAAGATAAAAATTTAATTGTTTTCATAGTTCTTAATTTTTAATGTTTCTTTTAAGATGTTTTGCAAAAGTATTTTTTTTAAAGTTAGTTGAAAAGTTTTTAGTTTTATTTCTTTCTTGCTTATTTTTTTATTTTTTGCTTTAAATCAGCGAAAAAAGGATTCATTACTTATTTTTATTTGCTTAACTTTTTTATACCTTTGAACTGGTAATAATTTAAATTTAATATTTATGAAAAGGAAGATACATTTATTATTAGTTTTAGTTTTTTCAGGCATACATCTTTTAGCGCAGGAAAATCCATTGTGGATGCGTTATCCTGCAATATCTCCCGATGGGAATTCCATAGTTTTTAGTTATAAAGGTGATTTATTTAAGGTTGCAGCAAGTGGGGGAGAGGCTATACCTTTGACAATGTCTGAATCGCATGAGTTTATGCCGGTTTGGTCGCCCGATGGGAAATATATTGCATTTGCATCAGACCGCTTTGGTAATTTTGATGTGTTTATTATCCCTGCAAAAGGTGGCGAAGCTAAACGATTGACTTTTTATTCAAGTAGTGAATTACCTACAAGTTTTACAGCTGATGGAAAAAATATTTTGTTTGAAGCAGCAATTATGGATGATGTTTCCAATATTCAGTTTCCACGCAGAAGATTTACGGAACTGTATATGGTTGCAGCTCAAGGAGGTAGAACAAAACAAGTTTTAACAACACCTGCGCAAAGTGCATCATTTAATAAAGCGGGTACTAAAATTCTGTATCAAGATCGAGTGGGAATTGAAAATATTTGGCGAAAGCATCATACATCATCAACTACGCGTGATATTTGGGTATATGATAAGAATAGCGGAAAACATACACGTTTAACCGCTTTTAAAGGCGAAGATTTAAACCCTGTGTATAGTGCCGATGAAAGCGAGATTTATTATTTAAGCGAACAGGACAGCAAAAATATTAATGTTTTTAAAATGTCGGCATCCGATCCTTCAAAAATTGAAAAGCTTACTGATTATAGTGAAAACCCTGTACGTTTTTTAAGTGTTTCAACTAATGATAAAATTTGTTTTGGCTACGATGGTGAAATTTATACTATGGATAAAGGCAAAAAACCGGTAAAACTGAATATTCATATTGCTTACGATGGATTAACAAATTTGCCGGAATATAAAAAAATGACATCAGGAATTAGAGAAATGGCTGTTTCACCCGATGGCAAACAAGTTGCTTTTATTATTCGCGGTGAAGTTTATGTAACAGCTACCGATTATCAAACAACTAAACAAATTACGCATACTCCCGAACAAGAACGTTCGGTAAGTTTTAGCCCTGATGGAAAAGCTGTTCTGTATGCCGGCGAGCGTAATGGTAGCTGGAACATCTATCAAACAAAAATTGTAAGTGCCGATGAACCGAATTTTGCCAATTCAACACTATTGAAAGAAGAAGTGGTAATTGCTACTCCAAATGAAGAATTTCAACCCGCATTTTCACCCGATGGAAAAGAAGTAGCTTATCTTGAAAATCGTACAACACTGAAAGTGGTAAATTTGGCTACAAAACAAACACGCACTATTTTGGACGGTAAATTAAATTATTCTTACTCGGATGGAGACCAGTGGTATCAATGGTCGCCGGATGGAAAATGGTTTTTGGTACAGTACAGCCCAAATGCTTTATTTTCAAGTGATGCAGGATTGGTTAGTGCCACTGGAGGGCAAACCCCGACAAATTTAACAGAAAGCGGATATAATGACAGTGAGCCTAAATGGATGATGGATGGAAAAATGATGCTTTGGTTTAGTGATCGTCAGGGATATCGTAGTCATGGAAGCTGGGGTTCCTATTCCGATGTTTATGCTATGTTCTTTACCCAAGAGGCTTATGATGAATTTAATCTTTCAAAAGAAGAATATGAATTACTGAAAGAAAAGAAAAAAGAAGAGGAAAAGAATAAGAAAAAAAGTGAAGAAAGTGATAAGAAAGCTAAGAAATCAAAAAAGAGTGAAACAGATAAAAAAGATAAAATTGAGCCGGTAAAAATTGATTTACATAATATTGAAGATCGAATAGTTCGTCTTACCATTAATTCTTCTAGTCTTTCTGATGCTATTATGACCAAAGACGGTGAAAAATTGTATTATCTAAGTCGTTTTGAAAAAGGTTTTGATCTTTGGGTGCACGATTTGCGCAAAGACGAAACTAAATTGGTTAGTAAATTAGGTGGCTGGGGCGGTTCCATGCAAATGGATAAAGACGGTAAAAATATTTTTCTTGTTTCTGGTGGGCAGATATTAAAATTCAGTACTTCGGATAATAAAAAAAAGAACGTTTCTTACAATGCTGAAATGGTGCTAAACAGGGCGGCAGAGCGTGATTATATGTTTGAACATGTATGGAGACAAATGTATGAAAAGTTTTATGTGAAAAACATGCATGGAATAGACTGGGAGCATTACAAAACGGTATATGCTAAATTCTTACCGTATATAAATAATAATTATGATTTTGCAGAGATGCTGAGCGAGATGCTTGGTGAATTAAATGCTTCGCATACAGGCTCCGGTTATCGTAAAAATGCCCCTAATGGTGATAAAACAGCTAAATTGGGCTTGTTTTTTGATGAAAATTATTCCGGTAACGGGTTAAAAATTGTTGAAGTAATAGAAAAAGGACCTTTTGATAATGCTGATACAAAAGTAAAAGCCGGTGTAGTTATTGAAAAGATTGATGGACAAGTAATCGTTGGCAATAAGGATTATTTTTACTTTTTAAACCATAAAACAGGTAAAAAAGTACGTGTTGCTTTTTACAATCCGGCTACCGGAAAACGCTGGGAAGAAGTGGTTAAGCCTATTTCAATTGGTGCAGAACAAAACTTGTTATACAAACGTTGGGTAAAACGTGAGGAAGAAAAAGTTGATCAGCTTTCAAACGGTCGTTTGGGATATGTGCATGTGCGTGCTATGAATTCGGCAAGTTTTCGAGATGTTTATTCAAAGGTATTGGGTAAATTTTGGCATAAAGAAGCTATTGTAATTGATACCCGTGCTAATGGTGGCGGTTGGTTACATGATGATTTAGCTACATTTTTCAGTGGTAAAAGATATGTCGATTATTACCCGCGCGAACAACATTACGGGCATGACCCCATGGGGAAATGGACTAAAAAAAGCATTCTTTTAGTAAATGAAAGTAATTATTCAGATGCACATGGATTTCCTTATACTTATAAAACATTAAAAATTGGTAAAATTGTGGGTATGCCGGTTCCCGGAACTATGACTGCTGTTTGGTGGGAAACTCTGTTGGATAATTCCTTGTACTTTGGTATTCCGCAAGTAGGAACCAAAGACATGAATGGAAACTATTTGGAAAACCAGCAATTAGAGCCTGATTATAAAGTTTGGAATGATTTTGATAAAATGGCAAAAGGTGAAGATCAACAATTAGAAAAAGCTGTTGAAGTTTTACTGAAAGAATTGGATGGAAAATAGTGGAATAAAACTTAAAGCACTATATTGAATATATTTCAACTTGTGTAACGGACTTTCCTTAAATCCTCAAACTACCTTTTTTATAGGTTTAGTTTGAGGATTTTAAGTTGATGACATAAGCTTAAAAAATTTTATGAACTGCGAAGCACATCACCGAAGGTAATTATTGCAGTTATAATTTCAAAGTAACACAGAAATTAAAATTTTTAGGAGTTCCCATTATAAAAAAGGCAAGCTCTCCCCAAAAGGAAAGCCTGCCAAATCAGAGCCATGAAAAAAAACTTATTTAAAAACTAAGCGGTAAAGCTAGCTGTTAAAAATTCTCTGTTTAAGCGAGCTATGTGTGCCAAAGAAATTCCTTTCGGGCATTCAATCTCGCAAGCACCTGTGTTTGAGCAATTACCAAAACCCAATTCGTCCATTTTAGCAATCATATTCAATGCACGGCGTTTGGCTTCTACTTTACCTTGCGGTAATAATGCCAGTTGCGACACTTTTGCCGATACAAACAACATTGCTGATGAGTTTTTACAAGTTGCTACACAAGCACCACAACCAATACAGGCAGCTGCATCCATCGCTTCATCAGCAGCTTCTTTCGGTATTGGAATAGCATTGGCATCAGGTACACCACCTGTATTTACCGAGATGAAACCTCCTGCCTGCAATATTTTATCGAAAGCCGAACGATCGACCATCAAATCTTTGATTACAGGAAAACCGTTTGCACGCCAAGGTTCAACAGTAATGGTTTCACCATCTTTGAACTTGCGCATATGCAACTGGCAGGTAGGTATTAACCTGTCCGGTCCGTGCGCACGACCGTTAATATACATACTACACATACCGCAAATACCTTCGCGGCAATCGTGGTCAAAAGCAACAGGCTCTTTTCCTTCATTAATTAACTGTTCGTTAAGAACATCCATCATTTCAAGGAAAGAACTGTCGGTTGAAACATTGCTTACCTGATATGTTTCAAACTGACCTTTATTCTGGGGACCGTTTTGTCTCCAAACTTTTAATGTAAGATTTATCGTTTTTGTTGACATGATTCTCTATTTATAGTTCCTTGTTTTAACTTCTATTCCTTCATATTTAAGGTCTTCTTTGTGCAGTTCGGGTTCCGCATCCTTACCTTTATACTCCCAGGCTGCTACGTACATAAACTTATCGTCATGACGTAATGCTTCACCTTCTTCAGTTTGATGTTCTGCACGGAAATGACCACCGCAAGACTCGTCTCTGTGTAATGCATCTCTTGCCATCAACTCTCCTAATTCAAGAAAATCAGCAAGGCGAATAGCTTTCTCTAATTCTACATTAATGGTATCGGTTTTACCCGGAATACGGACTTCCTGCCAGAATTCCTTACGCAACTTTTTAATCATTTCGATACCTTCTTTCAAACTATTAGCATTACGCTCCATCCCAACATGATCCCACATAATGTGTCCAAGCTCTTTGTGGATGGAATCAACAGAACGTTTACCTTTTGCACCGATTTCCATTAAATTGGCAATCTGCTCTTTAACTTTTTTCTCAGTTTCTTTAAACTCAGGCATATCTGTGCTGAATGGTTTTACCTGATGCTGATCGGCAAGATAATTCTGGATGGTGTAAGGCAATACAAAATATCCGTCAGCCAAACCTTGCATCAATGCAGAAGCTCCCAAGCGGTTGGCTCCGTGGTCTGAGAAGTTTGCCTCACCAATAGAGAATAATCCAGGAACAGTAGTTTGCAGTTCGTAGTCAACCCAAGTACCACCCATAGTGTAGTGGATTGCCGGATAAATCATCATTGGCGTTTCATACGGGTTCTGGTCGGTGATTTTTTCGTACATCTGGAACAAGTTTCCGTAACGTGCTTCAATCACATCCTTACCCAAGCGCTCAATAGCATGTTTGAAGTCCAGATAAACTGCTTGTCCTGTCTCAACTCCATAACCTGCATCACAACGTTCTTTGGCAGCACGTGAAGCTACATCACGAGGGACTAAGTTACCAAATGCGGGATATCTTCTTTCCAAATAGTAATCTCTGTCTTCCTCAGGAATATCTTCGGGGCGTTTTTTGCGTGCCCGGATGGCTTCGGCATCTTCTAGTTTTGCAGGTACCCAAATACGTCCATCGTTACGTAAACTTTCACTCATCAAAGTCAGTTTTGACTGAAACTCACCATGAACAGGAATACATGTGGGGTGAATTTGTACAAAACACGGATTAGCAAAATAGGCACCTTTTTTATAGGCTTTCCATGCAGCACTACCGTTTGAGCCCATTGCATTGGTTGAAAGGAAAAATACATTACCATAGCCTCCTGTTGCTAAAACAACTGCATGACCAAAATGGCTTTCAATTTCTCCGGTAACCAAATTACGGGTAACAATACCACGTGCACGACCATCAATTACCACAATGTCCATCATTTCGGTACGCGGATACATTTCTACACTGCCTTTGGCTATCTGGCGATTTAGTGCTCCGTAAGCTCCCAATAGTAATTGTTGTCCGGTTTGTCCGCGTGCATAAAAAGTACGCGATACCAAAGCACCTCCAAAGGAGCGGTTGTCTAACAAGCCTCCGTAATCACGTGCAAAAGGAATGCCTTGTGCCACGCCCTGGTCAATAATTGCGTTACTTACCTCTGCCAAACGATAAACATTAGCTTCGCGTGCACGATAATCACCGCCTTTTACCGTATCGTAAAATAAACGATAAACCGAGTCACCATCGTTCGGGTAGTTTTTAGCCGCATTGATACCGCCTTGTGCAGCAATACTGTGTGCACGACGCGGGCTGTCCTGATAACAAAAGTTTTTTACTTTAAATCCAAGCTCGCCAAGACTGGCAGCCGCAGAAGCACCTGCAAGACCGGTTCCTACTACAATAATTTCGATTTTACGTTTATTGGCAGGGTTTACTAAGTCCTGATGTGCTTTATAATTTGTCCATTTATCCTTCAGTACGCCTTCAGGAATTTTTGAATCTAATTTTGTCATAATACTATATCATTTATCTGTTTAACAGATTAATTTCCGAAAATTAAAAAATAAAGAGGTATTATTGAGAAACCTGCTGCAATAATCACTGCATAAATATCTCCGATTACTTCAAGGCGTTTGCGCCAGACATTATTGCTCCAGCCTATTGTTTGCAAAGCTGACCAAAATGCATGATGCAGGTGTAAACCTAAGGCAACAGCTCCTAAAATATAAAGCAAAGAATAAACCAGCCCTAATTGCGGGTCAACAAATAATCCCGAAACCAAGGCATAAGCATTTTCCATCATCACACCATCCACTTCAACCTCGGCTAAAAGAGGTGAACCGGCAACTTTTATTTTCCAGAAAAAGTTAATCAGGTGAATTACCAAAAACACGAAAATCATAAACCCCAGAACATACATGTTTCTGGATGCCCATGAACTGCTGTGCCCCTGTTCAAATTTGTTATAAGAAACAGGTCTTGCACCACGGTTCTGTAATGTCAAAATGCTGGCATATACAATATGGAGAATAAAACCCAGAGCCAAAATTGGCTGCATTAACTGAATTAAAGGGTTGGTTCCCATAAAATGTGATGCAACATTAAATGCATCAGAACCGACTAATAAAAACAGGTTTGCTGTTAAGTGAACCGCAAGGAACACGATTAAAAACAAGCCTGTAATGCTCATCATAAATTTCTGTCCTATCGAGGACTTTAAAAATCCACTCATATTTATAGACTTTAAATAAGGTTAAAAATTTGCATTACTAAAACAAATAATTCTAAGTATGCACAAATGTATATGCTTCGTTAAAATAATTAAATGCTAATAAACATCTTGTGCTAATTTAGAAAGATTCTAAATAGTTTCTGCTTCGTGTCTAAAATTAATAATTTTTGTTTTTAATCAAAGATTAAATCCGGAAAATTCTCTGTAAATTTGTCAAACAGATTGTAATCAGGAGTTACTAAGGTAAACTTATATGTTTTTACATAAATTAAGGATTAA
>JALWNR010000786.1 GCA_027083715.1 Bacteroidales bacterium | reverse complement strand
TTTTGTTTTTTAAATGATTATTAAATTATTTATCAAATTTACTTTATATTTTAATTTTTTCAAAATCAGAGTAGTAAATTAAGAATACTAAAACCAAAATTAATATGGTAATTGGGTTATAATCTATTGTTTATACAATCTGAATACATATGTTTATTAATTAACTATATCAAGTAATGCAATTAAAGCCTGAAATTGAAGAATATATATTATCACATACCAGTCCTGAAAATAGTCTTTTAAAAGAAATAAGTCGTGAAACACAGGCTAAGATATTGATGCCACGTATGCTGTCCGGACATTTACAAGGTAGGATACTTTCATTAATTAGTAAAATTATTCAACCCAAAAGCATACTGGAAATTGGTACTTATACAGGATATTCTGCTTTATGCCTTGCCGAAGGTTTGCAAGATGATGGAATTTTAAACACCATTGAAATAAACGATGAACTGGAAAATTTTATTTTAAAATTTTTTAATAAATCAGAATATAAAAATCAAATTAAACTACACATTGGTGATGCTCTAAATTTGATTTTGCAAATGCCCGATGAACTGGATTTGGTATTTATTGATGCCGATAAAAGAGTATATATTGATTATTATCAATTACTTATAGATAAAGTAAAAAAAGGAGGAATTATTCTTGCTGATAATGTTTTATGGGGCGAAAAAGTTATAGAACCCGTTCAAAACAACGATGAATATACCAAAGGTATATTGGCTTTTAATCAATATGTACAAAACGATTCACGTGTTGAAAATCTTATTTTACCTATTCGCGATGGAATTATGATGCTTCGGAAAATTTAATAAGATACTTGCGGATTTAAGGTATTATATTAATTTTTAGGTTTTGCTAACAATATAATAAGTAACAACATCCAACAAACTACTATACATGTTTTTCATACATTCTTTAACTTCTTCTTTGCTTTTCCAGGCAACCTCCGTGATACCTTCTTTTGTTTGTGGTCTTAATTCTTCATTTCCATGATACTGCATTAAATACCAATGCGTAGTTTTCAGTACTTTTTTTCCGTAAGCTTCATAAGTGTGGTAAGTTTTTTTTACTTTATTAATAATGCTTAAATTACTGATACCGCATTCTTCTTCTACTTCCCGAGCAGCCGCAGTTCGCTTTTTTTCAGCTTTTTCTATTTTTCCTTTCGGAAGATCCCATTTCCCGTTTCGTTTAATTAATAGCAACTTCCCTTCATGATTAATAACTAATCCACCCGCTGCCGGGATATGAATGTACATTTTTTTTAACTGTTTAAATACTTTTTGTGCTTTGTCCGTTTGCACCAATAAACAAATGTTTTTTGTATCTTTTTCGAAATCTTTTACTGCTTTATAAAAAGACTTCCTATTTTTGTAGCTGATAATTTGTTGGTTATTATCAGTATTTTGCATATTTCTATTTTTAGTAATTTCAATGTATCGATTTTCAAAATATATTTTATACATAATTGTTTATCAATTAATTAATAATTGTATATGAGCGATATTAAAAAAACAATTGCCCGCGAACTATTACAAATTAAAGCAATAAAGTTAAGTCCTGCAAATCCTTTTACTTGGGCATCCGGTTGGAAATCTCCAATTTATTGCGATAACCGTAAAATTTTGTCTTACCCCAAAACACGCGATATTGTTAAAAATGCTTTTGCCGATAAAATAAAAGAACTTTACGGTATCCCCGATGTTATTGCCGGCGTTGCTACAGGTGCCATTGCACACGGTGTTTTGGTTGCAGAATTACTGAAAATTCCTTTTGTTTATGTACGCTCATCTTCAAAGCAGCACGGATTGACGAATCAAATTGAAGGAGAATTAAAATCAGGACAAAAAGTAGTTGTAATTGAAGATTTGGTTTCGACAGGAGGAAGCAGCTTGAAAGCCGTAGAGGCTTTGCAAAAGGCAGATGCCAGAGTTTTAGGGATGTTGGCAATTTTTAGTTATGGTTTTGATGTGGCAGAAGAAAATTTTATTAAAGCAAATTGCAAATTAGACACTCTTACCGATTATTTTACACTCATTGAAATGGCTGCTGAACGAGATTATATACAGCCCGAAGAAATTAAAACATTGCAAGTTTGGCGTAAAAAACCTGAAAATTGGACTTAAACATATAAGTGTGAA
>JALWNR010000785.1 GCA_027083715.1 Bacteroidales bacterium | reverse complement strand
TTCATAATGGTTAGTTTTAGGATAAAAACTTAAAGCTATAAAATTAATCATTTATTTAAAAATATTATTTACCTGCTTATGCCAAACCGCCATCAAATCTTTGTAAACTCAAACGTTTTTGCTACTTTTGAACGGATACTAATTACATCATGAAAAATATTTTACCAAAAAATATAAAATACTGGAAATCAACGCAAAGATTTATTGATGCTAATGCAAAAAATTTTAATTTAATCTTTTTTGCATTTCTTGTAGGCTTAATTGCCGGATTGTTTGGTGCTGTTTTCAGGTTTACATTAAGCTATGTCGAAGATTTTCGCAACAATTTATACGAAAGTGTGGATAAAACAAACCCGGGTACCTGGTGGCTTCCTCTGCTATTTGGCGTTGTAGGAATCAGTATTGCACTTTTTTTAGTAAAAAAATATGCACCTGAGGCTTCCGGCAGCGGAGTTCAGGAAATTGAAGGTGCTTTGGACGAAATTCGACCATTAAGATGGAAACGTGTGATTCCCGTGAAATTTATTGCTTCATTTTTTTCCTTAGGAAGTGGCTTTTTATTAGGGCGCGAAGGACCTACGATACAAATAGGTGCTAATATCGGTAAGATGATTAAAGACATATTTAAACAACCGGACGAAGGAAACAACCCTTTGGTATCAGCCGGTGCTGCTGCCGGACTTGCCAGTGCCTTTAATGCTCCTTTTTCAGGAACTATTTTTGTTATTGAGGAAATGCATGGACATTTTAAGCATACTTTTTTTTCGGTAGCAGCCATCATGCTGGCTTCTGGGACTGCCGATCTGGTATCCAGAATTATTGTCGGAGCGGCACCTGTTATAGAAATGAGAATTTTTCCAAGTCCTTCACTCTCCACCATTGCCTTTTTCATTATTTTAGGAATCTTATTAGGTCTTATCGGATATATATTTAACTTATTGATAATAAAATCGTTAAATCTATTCAGCAATCTGGCAAAAAGAATAATGAATGTGCTTATCGCAATTTTAGGCATCTCTATTGTTGTCGTTGGGGTTTTTTATCCTGATATGATTGGAGGAGGATACGCACCAATAAAGGCAGCACTTGATAATTCATATACCTTACAATTTTTAATTATTTTATTTACCGGCAGGCTCTTTTTAACAGTTATCAGCTATGGGGTCGGGTTACCGGGAGGAATTTTTGCTCCGCTTTTATCCTTAGGAGTACTTTTAGGAATGTTTTTTGGGAATATTACACAATTTTATTTTCCTGAATTAATTTCTAATCCTGCGATATTTGCTGTGGCAGGAATGGCAGGAATATTTGCCGCAACCGTAAGGGCTCCTATTACCGGATTGATACTTGCCGTTGAAATGACATCAAACTTTGAGCTTTTATTACCTTTGATTTTTACTGTTGTTTCAGCATCTTTATTCACAACATTAATTGGTAATCAACCAATTTATACAAGTTTGCTTAAACGCAGCTTAGAAATATCGAAAACACAACACGCTACATAACAGAGTATTACATAATAGGATTGATTTTTTTATAAATAAAATTTTGCTATATAAAAAAAACACATTACTTTTGACCAAATGGTTAAACCTATTAGTTTAATTTTTTAGTTAATAATGACGGAAAAAACAGATAAAGAGAATACCGAAGAAAAAATCTTTAATGCTGCAAAAAAAGTATTTGTAGAAAAAGGCAGCGATGGTGCACGTATGCAGGAAATAGCAGACAAAGCAGGTATCAACAAATCCTTGCTCCATTATTATTATCGCAGTAAGGATAAATTATTTGCGGCAGTTTTTGAATTTTTTGCATCAAAGTTTTTTCCAAATATTTTTGAAGTTTTTAATTCTGATGACGATATTTTCATGAAAATTGAAAAATTCATTCACGCATATATTGAAATGCTCAGGAAAAATCCTTTTATTCCAATGTTTATGCTCAACGAGATACGCAAAGGAAATGCAAGTTTTGCCATAAAAGTCATCAACAAATCAGGTGTTGAAGGCAAAGCATTTGAACAAATGATTAATGTTGAAATCGAAAAAGGAAACATCAAAGCGATAAATCCAAAACATTTGATAATTAATATTTTGTCACTGGTGATATTTCCTTTTATCAGTCGCCCCTTGGCAGAAGTTTTAATATTTGAA
>JALWNR010000784.1 GCA_027083715.1 Bacteroidales bacterium | reverse complement strand
AATAGTTAAATATTTAGATGAATAGTTTTCATACCATATTGTGGTTGGTGTAAAGTTATTTATGGTTTTCATTGACGTTGAGAGTTCCTTTGTTATATCAAATTTTGTAATTAAACCATCCATTCCATAAATATTAATATTTGATATCGGATATGTTTTTTTATTATTATAGTTATCAGAGTGAATATGTTTAATTTTTGTTTGTGCTATCTCATTAAATAGATTTTTATATTCATTAGGAAACTTTATAGGTTTAGGTAAAGATTGTATAGTTTTTTCTAATAATAAATCTAATGTTTTAGTTATATTATTATGACTAATTAGTACAACTATTAAACTTATGCTTATTAAGATCAAAATATATTTCAACTTTTTTTTATACATCATTATTTAGTCTATGAATGCTTCTATTGGTTTATATTATGATTAGTTTATCATTTTTTCAAATTTAGGCAAAGATGATGTTTTAGTAAAAATACCCTTTTTAAATAAAATAGCAGCCGCAATAAATTGAACTCCCTTGCCTGGTTTAAATGATATGCCATATTGATAATATTTATTATCTTTATTAAAACCCCGCTACCGCACGATTGTATCGTGTGGTTTATATTATTAAAAACATATTAAATACAATTATATCATCTCATAAACCTATTTCACCGGCATATTCTATTGTACTATAAATAACTCATACTTCAAATATAAGAATTTTTATACAATGCTTTTTGTTTGGATTTTTACTACCACACGAAAGATTCGTGCGGTAGCGGGGATGACTCGTCCTGATTTTGTCGACTTTTGAGGTCAACCTATTTCATGACAAGTCAGGTTTTAGAATTTGATACAAGGCAACAGTTTGAACGAAAAAATAGAATGATTAAAATTGATGAAATTAAAAAAGTAATTATAAACAACATTGTTATATTTATATCGATTTCTGGAAAATTTTTATTTAATAATGCTACAATGAAAATACCACTTAAATTTACACATAAGTGAAATAAATAAGAAATTAAAAAACCATATTTTATGTATAAAATACCTAAAATTATACCTCCTATAAAAACAAAAAGATACCCTTGATTAAAGATGTGGGCAATTGTAAATAAAAAGGCTGAAAAAATGATAGCTTTTCTAGGGCTACCTTTATAATTATCTATAACTGCTTTCCTAAAAAATAATTCTTCTAAAAATGGAGCTATTATAATGTAATCTAATATTTGAAACCAAAACATATTTTTCGGGTTAATACCGTAAGATTGAAAAAAAAGTGCATAATTACCATCAGACAAGCGATATATCAAACCGGAATAACTGTATACCATAAGAGAAAAGATAAAACTCAAAAAAATAATATAGATAATTAATTTAGTATGAGTTATATTTTTAATAAGTGTTTTATTAATAAATTTTTTTATGGTAAAATTAAAAGCAATAAGCGTTATCAGGATATAAATTAAACTCTTTATCAACAGACCTATCAATACTATATAATCAAATCTCATATTGTAAAAAACTTGAAAAGAATCTGTAAAATCATCATAATATAATACTACAATGATTAATAAGGTTAACAATAAAAATTTCAATTTTCTCATGGTTTAATAGGTTTTATTTCAATCGTGTCAATAATGTAAGATTGTATATCCATCGACATAATAACATCACCATTTATAGTTCTAACAATTATTGCACTATCAACAGAATGGGGTGAGGCTAAAGGCGATAAACCTAAACTTCTTTTAAATACTAATCTATCTTCATATTTATTTGCATCCGTACTTTGTATAATTTGGCTAGGAGCTTTAAAAATAAGTTTAAATATCTGATTTGCTGTAAATTGTAATCCTTTTTTAGCTATTTTTTGATTAGTAGTTAATTTATTTACATTATTAATTCCTACTCTAATAATTTTTGTCCCAGTAGGGGTTGTTATAACACCACTATCCACTTTACCGTCTTTATCATAGTCCATTACTTCTGTAACCTTTGTATTATTAATAGGTATAGCTTTTACAATTGTGTTTCCGTATTGTTGTAATTGCGGTTGCACATCTACCATACCTTTTGGGGTTAGATTTAAATTTTGTTGATCATTATTATCTTGGTTATAATGCGCAGTAATTTCAACCGCCGGTAATTCTTCACTCCACCCTT
>JALWNR010000783.1 GCA_027083715.1 Bacteroidales bacterium | reverse complement strand
ACCTAAAACCGTTATTATAATTTTTTCATAATCAAGTTTGTTAATCGTTTTTAAATCAGTTATTTTATGATCATTAATGAAAGACTCATTGGTTTTATCGGTTATAGCAACAACTTTTGATTCATATTTTGCCGCAAGTAATTGTCCGAAAAGTCCACAACCATATATTACAATATTATCATATTGCCTAAAAAAGAGTTCTATCTGTAGTAACAATGAACTAAGCGATACTGAAAAATCTAAATTATTATTTTTGTATCTCGAATTTAATTCATCAAAAGCTTTTACGATACCACAACTGGAAGTAAATTCCTCAACAGAGTCCAACGTAGCTACCAATGAATTTACACATTCAGAAGTGTACTTAATTCGATTAGTAGAATGTAAACCATCAGAAAGAAATTTGGAAACTGGTAAACCTTTTAGGTAATGAAATGCATAACCTCTAATATAGAGGTTTAAAAACAGATCAAAGTCTGAAGCCAGGGCGTAATCTGTTCGAAAACGAAATTTTTCCAATAATGATCTTTTTAAAAATACACTCTGATGAACAAATGGCATTTGTGCAGAACTAATACTATTCAAAGAAGAAGCCTCAAGATAATACTCCGTATTTGTTTTGCTATTAACTAGAATACTATCCCCATAAATAATGTCGGCCTTATATTCTTTCTCAAATATAGATGATATTATTTCTTTAGAGCTAAAAGTATCTCCTGCATTCATAAAATTAATCCATTGGCCCGATGCGAAGTTAACTGCTTTGTTCATTGCATGATATATACCTTGATCAGGTTCACTAACAAAAAAGTTAATATTCTCAGAATATTCCATAATTATGGAATTTGTGTTGTCATCACTAGCACCATCAATAATTATATATTCAATATTATTATAATCTTGCTCAATAACCGATAGAATTGTAGATTCAATAAATCTTTCAGCATTAAGTGTAACGGTAATAATAGTAATTAGAGGCTGTTGAGTAATAAATTCACGCATATTTAATAATAGTAATATTATCGGAGTAGGTACGAATTATCTTCTCAATTTCTTTTGTAAAAACAAAAGAAGCAATCAAAACAACGTCCGCAGAATTTACCCCTTGCTCAGGCGAAAGAATTTTGTGACCCATTAGTTCAGTATTGTGTAATGACGGATTGGAATCAATTAAACAAGTTATTGAGATATTTAAATTCTTTAGTACAGGTAAAATTTCAAAGAAAACTTCACCTGTACCATATATTGCCGCCTTGTTTATCTTATTCTTTACCAAATCATCTATAAGAATTAATATTTTTTCAGAATTGCTTTTAACCAGATTATAATATGACCAGTAAAAGTCAGATTTTATCATAGTTAAAATCCCTTCCACCCATGAGAATTGCTTTTCATAAGTTCTATAATTTGAAGAATAATTTTTGATTATTTCTGGTAAATGATTTTCAGCTTTTTTTATTGACGACTTATCTATCAGTTTATTCCTTTGCTTTCCAGTTATTGATGATTCAAATTTAAGTTCTCCGAGATAGTTGGCTTCAGTTAGTGTTGGAAATTTTATAGGTCTGGCCAGTATATTGAGCATATCTTCAGAACTGATCAATGAAGTATCCAAGCAATAATGTTCAGCCGTTTTAATAAAACTAATGACACCTTTATCAAAAGCATCAATAGCTTCAGGATCATTCAAAGTAGTCGTATTATCCATAATCGGTTTAATTAAATTATCCTTTTTTCTGTATCCCAATGTTGTTTGAGTATTTCCGTTGAATAATATTTCGTAAATATCCGATAAATGGATTGCATTGAGTGAATTTTGACTACCCGGAAGTAAAGGAAAATAAGATTGAGTCAGACTTTTTACTATTTTAGTATAGCCTTCATAGTTAATAAACAACAGTAACTTAAAAAATTTAAAATCAGTAGAATCCTCAATTTGATTTAAAATAGTTCCCCACCCCCCATAATCCACCAACATTGAGCCATTTCTAACACCCTTTTGTTTTAGATATTTCTTAAATATTATATTTTTTTCAGTAATTTTTTTTGCTATCTCTTTTTTATTTTTTCTAATTGCCTCTACCACTGAGTTCTTTTCTTTAGCCGATATATTCTCGATCTGTTTTTTTCTTAAATTTCTTAAGTTCTTTGGTAAGCGAATAT
>JALWNR010000782.1 GCA_027083715.1 Bacteroidales bacterium | reverse complement strand
GTATTATCGTCTTCGTCTGCATCAAACAAATAGAATTTTTTTTGGAGTTTTTAAATTTCCAAATCATAAATTTTAAATCTAATTTTTTAAATCTAATTATTAAGCAATTATCTGCTGTAATTTGGTGCTTCTCTGGTTATTGCCACATCATGTGGATGACTTTCGGTAATTCCCGAATTCGTAATTTTTACAAATTTGGCATTATGTAATTCCTTTATATTTGCTGTGCCGCAATAACCCATTCCTGCACGTAAACCACCAATCATTTGGTAAACTACTTCCGATAATGTTCCTTTATAAGGAACTCTGGCAGCAATTCCTTCGGGTACTAATTTATTAATATCATCTTCTGTATCCTGAAAATAACGATCTTTTGAGCCTTTTTGCATCGCCTCTATTGAGCCCATTCCACGGTATGATTTGAATTTACGTCCTTGGTAGATA
Organism: Bacteroidales bacterium; assembly: GCA_027083715.1. Taxonomy (GTDB): domain Bacteria; phylum Bacteroidota; class Bacteroidia; order Bacteroidales; family NBLH01; genus NBLH01. The sequence goes on along the minus strand of JALWNR010000782.1, from coordinate 1,719 downwards.
ATGGTTTCTCCGGGCGATTCTTCAACACCTGCAAAAAGTGAACCTGCCATAATTGAATGTGCACCGGCTGCCAAAGCCTTTACGATATCACCTGAATAACGAATACCTCCATCAGCAATTACAGGAATATTTGTAGCTTTCACTGCCTCGGCAACATTATAAATTGCAGACAATTGCGGATAACCAACCCCTGCAATAACGCGTGTAGTACAAATAGAGCCCGGACCTATTCCTACTTTAATGGCATCTGCACCGGCATTTGCCAAATCAATAGCTGCTTGTGCAGTTGCAATATTTCCAACAACAACGTCAATATTTTTGTATTTTTTCTTTACAGCTTTTAATGTATCAATTACTCCTTTTGAATGACCGTGGGCAGTATCAATTACTACAGCATCTACACCTGCATTGACCAGTGCTTCAATGCGTTCAAATGTGTCGTGCGTAACACCTACTCCTGCAGCAACCCTCAGTCTGCCTTTTGCATCCTTACATGAAAACGGACGATCTTTGGCTTTTGTTATATCTTTATAGGTAATTAAACCTATTAGTTTATTATTTTTATCTACTACCGGAAGTTTTTCTATTTTATGTTTTTGTAAGATATGTTCCGCTTTTTCTAAATCTGTATCTTGCGTTGTGGTAACAATATTTTCATGGGTCATTACTATTTCAATTTTCTTTTTCAGATTTTTTTCAAAGCGTAAATCCCTGTTCGTTACAATCCCAATAAGTTTCATTTTTTCATCCACAACGGGAATACCACCAATTTTAAAATCGTGCATTAATTTATTGGCATCTCCTACAGTAGCATCTTTGCTTATGGTAATAGGGTCAATAATCATCCCGTTTTCAGCACGTTTTACCATTTTTACCTGTTGAGCCTGAGCTTCAACACTCATATTTTTATGAATTACGCCTATTCCGCCCTCGCGTGCAATTGCAATTGCCAATTGGGCTTCGGTTACTGTATCCATTGCTGCCGAAACAATGGGTGTTTTTATGGAAATATTTCGACTAAATTTTGATGTTAAATCAACCTCTCTCGGTAAAACCTCCGAATAGGCAGGTATGAGCAAAACATCATCAAAAGTTAAACCTTCCGATACGATTTTATCTTTAAAAATTGACATAGTGCTATGGTTTTTTACAATTATTACAAATACTATACTTCTTTTAATATCGTATTTTATTAATCGATATAAAAGACCAAAATGAAATCAATTGTATTTCAAAATTAGTATAGTTTATTTAGCTAAATACTATAATTTACAATGATTATGAAACAAAAGTGTATTGAAAAAAGTGAACTAATACATCAATTTGTTTGATAATCCGTATAATTTGCCGCCAAAAGTACAAAAAAATAGGCAGAATAATTATTAAATTATCTTAAATCCGTAAGATGCTTTTAACTATTGGCTCTATTACCATTTTTGTGCTTGGTTTTAATAGTAATAGTGCCTTAGCTTGGTTATTGCGGTTATTTTCCTAAAAAAACTAATTTCTTCGTTACTTTAAAATTAGAGTTTTTAGGAGTACCCTTATGTAGCTGTTTAACCGCAATAATTCATGAAATTCTCTTTATGCAGATACGAGACACCGAATTCCGCCGACATATCTTTATATTTCAAGGAATTCGTAACGAAGTAGATGCGTGAAGAGAATTTCAAGCGACACCCAACCTTTAGCCTCATGAGCCGAAGGCAAATAAATTTG
>JALWNR010000781.1 GCA_027083715.1 Bacteroidales bacterium | reverse complement strand
GTGGGCGAACAAACCGAAGTAATTCCGTTTATCCAATCCGGTGCGCAGATGGAATACGAACTTTCAAGCACCATAAAAAAACTAACCGACACCGACAAAGCATTTATCGGTTTCATTACCGGACATGGTGAGCCTTCCTTGCAGGAACAGCTGCAGGTAGTTCAGCAATTAAGTGTACTGTATATGCCGGAAGAAGTGCAAATTACCGATTCGCTTAATCTGGCTAAATACAAAACTTTGGTATGGATAAACCCGCAAGACACCATTCCAGCCAAAGATTTCCGAAAAATTGACCAATATCTGGCACAAGGAGGAAATTTATTTATTGCCATAAATCGTGTAGAAGCACATTTGCAACAAGGCATGGGTATGGAAAAAAATACCGGTTTGGAAAGCTGGTTGGCAAGCGAAGGTATTCAGGTAAACCCTGATTTTGTGATTGATGCCAATTGCGGAGCCATTACCGTACAACAGCGTCAAGGCATGTTTACCATCAACCAGCAGGTGAATTTTCCGTATTTGCCAATCATTGCTGATTTTGCCGAACATCCGGCTACCTCGGGAATTGATGCTGTGATGATGCAATTTGCAAGCTCACTGAATTATACGGGCGACAGCACTTGGAAATACACCCCACTGGCATTTACATCGGATAAATCGGGCAAAGAATCTGCACCGGTTTATTTTAACATTCAACGCCAATGGACAGAAAGCGATTTTACCGAAAGTAAAATCCCTGTTGCCGGATTGTTTGAAAACCAAAAATCAAAAATGATTGTGATTACCGACGGCGAACTGGCAATTAACGGCAGCGGGCAACAAATGCATCAGGTACAGGATGGAAATGTGGCTTTGGTGGTCAATTCCATAGACTTTATGAGCGATGATACCGGCTTAATTCAACTGCGCTCGAAAAAACAAAAAATCCGCCTGCTCGACCAATTGGATGATGCAACGAAACAAATTTTGAAGATTTTGAACTTTGTTTTACCGATATTAATTATCGTATTAATCGGTATTTTCCGTTATCAACGCAGAAAAATAATCAGAATAAAACGTAAAGGAGATTACTATGTATAAAAAATTCAGCATAAAAACATTAAGCATTGTATTTTCCGTATTGTTGGCTTTGGTAATCCTTACGGAAATAGTTAACAAAGCAAAGGGAACGAACACTTTGCGCGATGTACTGTTCAGCATTAATGAAGAGGTAAATACTTTAAAAATTTATCCGCGCATGTTGAACGGCAAAGAGATTTTATTGGAAAAATCAGGGAATAACTGGCTGGTGAAATACGAAGGCAAAAGCTATAATGCAGACAGTACACAAATCAATAACCTGATTAATCAGTTTGCCGAATTAAAACCTTTGCGCTATGCAGGCAAAACCAACGAACAGCAAAAAAAATATGAACTCACCGATTCGCTTTGCAGCAAGGTAATTCTTTTGGATAGAAACGGCAAAGAACTGGCTGCTTTGCGTGTGGGCAGATTTTCATTTTTGCAAAACCGCCGCATGAGACAGCAAAACCCGTACATGCAGCAACCACAGGGCACTATGATTACCTATGTGCGCCTGGAAAATGAGAAGGATATTTTTGCTGTTGAAGGATTTTTAAGTATGTCGGTAAATCAGGAAGCCAATAACTTTCGTAATCGTAAATTGCTTTTGCTCAATCGCAAAAAAATTAAGGAAATTCGCTTTGAATATCCGGCAGACAGCTCTTTTGTTTTAGCAGAAAACAATGGAGTTTGGCAAATAAACGGCTCACCTGCCGATTCGGCTTCGGTTGCCGGTTATTTGTACGATATCAGCAATGTAACAGGTACCAATTTCAGCAAAGAAAGTATGGTTAATGCTACGCATCGCTTAAAAATCAGCACATCAGACAATAAAACTTATGAAATAGATGCAGCTTTTGCCGACAGCAGTAAGGTTTTACTTACAAGCACGCAAAATAAAGGAACTGTCTTTGAAGAAAAAATCGATGATAATTTTAAAAAGCTGTTTAAATCGAAAACGGATTTTCTGAAAAAAGAATAGCCCGACAGTTCAGAAAAAATAAAACCATCCAGCCCTCAGACTTCAAAAACTGAGGGTTGTTTGTAGTAACAATATGATTGAATAGCTGCAATAGCAAATATATCAGTAATATTTTGTAG
>JALWNR010000780.1 GCA_027083715.1 Bacteroidales bacterium | reverse complement strand
TTTGGGAATACACTACAAAAATTTCTTAAAAACAGTGGCAAAATAAGGCTTATAACCTCTGTAGAGTTAACTGAGGCAGATAGTAATGCTATAGAACAAGGTTTGAGCAGATAAGACGTGTGCGAGGCTTAAGTAAGAAGTGATAAAAAATATGTATTTTAAAAAGAAACTTATAGAATCAACGATCACTTACTACAGCAATTTAGCTGATAATCTTATTTCTTCGTACGAAACAGCTGATATGTCAAATTTACATACCTTTCTTTTATCTAATCTTGTTCCAAATTCAAAGGTAATTGATATAGGATTTGGATCAGCAAGAGACCTTGCTTTTTTACGAGATAAAGGATTTGATATCTGGGGTATAGATCCAGTGCAAAAATTTGTCGATTATGCAAAAAAACGATTTCCAAATATTGAAAATCATTTTTTTAAAACCTCATTACCATACCTTGAAATTTCAAAAGATCTGCAATACTCTTTTGATGCTGTTATTCTCATAGCAGTATGGATGCATCTTCCTAAAAATACATATGAAAATGCTATAAAGCGACTTTGCACTTTATTGAGACCGCATGGTAAGATTATAATCAGTTACAGCATTACACCAAGAAAGGGAGAAACAGAACGTTATTTTGAAAATGTAGATAGTAATCTACTTCAAAATCTTTTCGAAGTGCATGGATGTGTTAAAGTATCCAGCATAACAAATGAGGATGGTCTTTCGGAAAGAGAAATTACTTGGATCACAGAGGCATATAGCTATGATAAACCCTGAAGCTCTAAGACAGATAAACAGGATCATTGAACACGATAAAACTTCAAGCACCTATAAATTTGCTTTACTTAAAAATGTAATTGATGCCTGTCAGAGATATGATCATCTTATTACAATAGACGGAGATAAAGCTTTTATCCCTTTAGGGTTGATCATTGAAGGATGGATATTTGACTATTTTCCTTTTGTATTTGAAAAAATTCGTCAACAAAACCGCGGAAACATATTAAACAAACAAATAGAAATGCTATACGAAGAGTTATTTGAATATATGCAACTGGATTCTGAAAAAACTATTTGGACAGATGCTTATGCAAAACTATATTTGCAATATATAAACCTTGAACTTGACAGTTTTCAATATACCTGCCTGTATAAACTTGCTAAACAAATGGCAACAACTATAACGAAAATGCCAATGCGATACTCAGGTGGTAGTGATTATGAAATTTATCAACCTCATAAAACAACTTTTGGAGATATAACTGTAACGGAAAAATTCAATAGAGAATTTTTGATTGAAATGTTTGGAACATTCACAATATGCAAAGATCATTATCAAATATTCCGCTATATGGGACAAAGTCTTTATGGATCATCTACTATTGCAAGAAGATGGAAAGAAATAACAAGCAAGTTAAACCAAAGGAAATTCAATACTGATTCAGATATATTAGAACAGATGATTTTCAAAACTATTTTTAACGATAGAAACACAAATGTGGCAAGACAATTTTTACCAAAAGAATGTTACTGTGTATGGAGCGGTAATAAACTAACAGATGGAAAATATGATGTTGATCATGTTCTACCTTACTCTATTTGGTTCAACAACGATCTTTGGAATCTTCTCCCCTGTGATCAAAAGGTGAACAACAAAAAATCTGATAAAATTCCTTCTCCCGAACTTATTGTAAGACAGCAAGATATTATCATGTTTTATTGGGAGATTTACGAAGAAAAAGCCAAAGAACTTTTTATGTATCAAGTTAAATCATCATTATTATCAAATGAATCTGTTTTTTCAAATAAAAAAGAACTTATTGAAGCATTAAGTAAAAAAGCAGAGTATTTAATATCCGAACGAGGCTACTCCATGTTTTCAATGCCAAAATAAGCTTCCAAAAAAGAGCAAATTTGATGAAGTTTAAAAAATACTATTTTTCATAAAAAGTCAAGAGCAGTTCAAGAGAAAAATGAACATGAATTTAGTTCTTTCTGTTTCTTGAAGATGTTAATTTATTGATATCATTGTATGATAAAATATTTCAACCCAATTTCACCAAACCTCTGCTATATTCAAGTAAAATTAGAAATTAGAAATTAGAAACATAGTGGCTTTGCCACAGTTAAGAATGAAGAACGAAGGGTTAGTGTACGCGTTGC
>JALWNR010000779.1 GCA_027083715.1 Bacteroidales bacterium | reverse complement strand
CCCAACGGAAATTATATAATAAACTATCAACTTTTAGGTAATATCGTTGGTAATTTTAGCAGAGAAAATTTAGAAAAAGAATTTTCTATAAATAATGATAAAATTATTTATATTCCTTATCTTGAACAAAACAGAATTATTGGAAAAATAATTCTCAATAGAGATCCTTTATCGGCATTAGGAACTATTGAATTAGGGAATATCCGTGTTGTTGCGGAAGATACCCAAGGAAATACCTATTCTGCACTAACTGATAACCAAGGAAAATTTATTATATATACACCTGTTTCAGACCACTATGTGGTAAAAATAAACAATATATTTTACGAAAGTTTTGATTTACAACAACCGGAATTTATTGTTAAATTTAATGGTTATAAACAGTTTGAAGTAACTTTTGTTTTTAACGAAAAAAAACGTCAAATAAATTTCGACAACAAAATAAACGAAGAACCTGATATAGAAGACATTAAACTAATACGAAAAACAACACTTACGGGTAAAATCAGAGATGCTATTTCGTTAGAACCTGTAGAAGCTGAGCTTAGAATTATCGATAACAAAACCAATAAAGTAGTGTCTAGAGCTATTTCTAATAAAATAACCGGAAATTACAGCATCACCTATGTTGCAGGACCCCACTATAGGATTGAAGTTGTTGCAAAAGATTATTGGGAACATGTGGAAAATCTTTATATAGAACAGGTTATATCTATTCAAAATATCAATAAAGATATTATGCTCAATAAACTTGGTGAAAATCCAGAAGAACAAAAAACTTATATAATTTACAAAAAAGAAGAAGATTTTACAGAAAACTTTAAGCAAGGGCAGCAAATCCCGATTAATAATTTAAATTTTGATTTAAAGCAAACCAGATTAAACCCTGAAGCATATCCTGAATTAGACCGGCTTATTGAATTATTAAACAAAAACAAAACGGTAAATATTGAAATAGCCGGCTATTCAGACGATCAAAGTAACGACAGAGTAGAAAAAATAATTGCTTTAAGAAGAGCCAAAGCGGTTGCCCGGTATTTAACCGATCACGGACTTGCCGAAAGTCGTATAACAGTTAAATCATATGGTAATACCAGACCATTGGTTCCCGGAGCTAACGAAAAAGCAAGAAAGAAAAACAGAAGAGTAGAAATAATAGTAAGATAAATAAAACTTAAAATAACAAAGCAACACAAATAAAGAAAATTTTATTAACCAATTAACAAAGGAAACTATGACCAATAAATTTCTTAAAGTTTTTTTATTGATTTTAATTATGATAAAAATTCCTGTATTAGCAATTACACAAGATTTTGAAGTAGCACCGGGCATTATGCACTTTACTGCTGAGCCGGGTGAATCAAAAACAATGGCATTAACCATTATTAATCATGCAAATACCGATCAGGAGTATAATATTATGGTAAAAGATTTTATGTTTAACAAAGAAGGGACTTTGATACAAATGCCCGAAGGAAGTACAGAACACTCTCTGGCAAAATGGATTAGTATTAACCCATCACATATAATGCTTAGCCCAAATGAAACAAAACAGATTATTGTATCAATACAGGCTCCGGTTGATGATTATACTACCCGATGGGCAAATTTAATCATCAGAAGTGTTGAAGAACAAACAGCTGCTTTTGCCGATAAAAAAGTTAAAACAGGTTTATTGGTTGCAGGAGAAATTGTAGTACAAATCTATCAGTCTCCCAAATCGAATATAAACTATAAAATGAAAATTACCGGAATAACAGAGATAACTACCGGACAAGATTCGGTTCGCAGATTTAAAGCATTGGTGGACAATATTGGTGATAAAATAACCAACTGTAAAGTAACATTATTAGCTAATAATTTATCAACTGCCGAAGAAACTATTCTGCAAACTATTAATTTTAAAATGCTTCCTGACGGACAACGAGAAATCATTTTAAAAATGCCTAAAGATGCTTTGCCTCCGGGCAGATATGCATTAGCAGCTATTTTAGATTACGGCAAACAATCCAATCTGGAAGGAACGCAAATGGTTATAACCGTTGATTAATAGAAATATTCATGCATCGCAAAAAGTATTTTATCCACAGATTATACAAATTATCACAGATACTTGCTGCAACGCAGCAACATCAATAGCCCTGTCCTTTTGGGCAGGGTTAAA
>JALWNR010000778.1 GCA_027083715.1 Bacteroidales bacterium | reverse complement strand
AAAAAAAATAAATGGCAAGCTAACTCTGCTGGTTAGAGTGTCCCGATATAAAATCGGGAAGGTCGTAGAACCAAAGAGTTGCTGATTAGTTCAAAAAAAATAAATGGCAAGCTAACTCTGCTGGTTAGAGTGTCCCGATATAAAATCGGGAAGGTCGTAGAACCAAAGAGTTGCTGATTGGTTCAAAAAAATAAATGGCGAGGTAGCTCAGCTGGTTAGAGCGCATGATTCATAATCATGAGGTCGTGAGTTCAAGTCTCACTCTCGCTACTAAAAAAGACAGCTTTTAAGCTGTCTTTTTTTATTTATCTGCCACATACTCCACAGCTGCCTGTGCGTGAAGTTTTGTAGTATCAAACACTTTTATATCAACATGTTTTGGTTTTATTAGCAAAGGTATTTCTGTACAGCCCAATATCAATCCTGAAATGTTTTCTCTTTGTTTAATGCTTTCAATTATTTTTAAATAGGCATCACGCGAGGAGTTTTTAATCTCACCAAAGGTGAGTTCATTATAAATCACATCATTTATAATTTTTTGCTCGCCCAAATCCGGTACGATGGTTTCAATACCGTATTCTGCTAATTTATTTTTGTAAAAATCGCCTTGCATGGTGTATTTAGTACCTAAAAGCAATACTTTTTTGATATTATTTGCAACAATTCTCTTTCCCACAGCATCGGCAATATGCAAAACAGGAACCGAAACAGTATTTTGTACCTGTGGATGATACTCGTGCATGGTGTTTGCACCAATTAAAATTACATCTGCCCCTGTTTTTTCCAGTTTTAAAGCTGCTTTTGCAAGCTGCTCAGCCAAAACTGTTGTATCTGTTGTTTGCCATCTACGCAAATCATCAAAATTAAAACTGTACAAAAGTACTTTTGCTGAATTTTGTCCACCAAGTTTTTGATATACAAATTCATTAAAAAGGCGATAATATTCAATGGTAGAATGCCAGGTCATTCCACCAAGAAGCCCGATTGTTTTCATTTGCATATATTTTTCATTATTTTTTTAACTCAAAACTTGCTTTTACCGGCTGATGATCAGAATGTTGAAAGTTCAGATCAATGTTCTCGATAGACAGGTTTTCAATATTCGGTGAAATTAAGAAAAAGTCAATCACTGTTGTAGGTGTTGTTTCTTTGTTGTAAGGTGTTGCCACTCTCCTGTTTGTAGGTACATTATTGGCATACACCCATTTCCAATCAGCAGGCATATATTCCTCACTTATAGGCACATAATCTTTTGTGTCAAATTTAAATCCGGGAATCTCGGTTTTTAATCCGGGAGGACATTGGTTCCAGTCGCCTCCCACCAATATATAATTACCTTTTGCATACTCAGCTTCCAAAAAATCTTTCAGGTATTTCATCTGTCCTGAACGTAGGCTTCCATCATCATAAGCTGAATTATGGGTATTAATAATCAAAAGTTGTTTACCATTTGAAACAGGGATTCTACTCACCAAAAAACATCTGTCCAGCATAAATAATCCTTTCGGGAATGCGTAATTTCCCGGAAATTGATGCCGTACTACTTCCTCCGGTGCATATTTTGCTAAAGTCATCAGACCGGAAAGCACCTTACCATAAGGTTCTGTTGGCGGGGTAGGAACAAAAAACACATCATAATTTTTACCAAAAAAAGCATCATAGTGAGCCAGGGCAGATTGTAAACTTGCATACTCATCAATATTATAGCTTCTTTTTGAATCTTTATCAACTTCCTGAATAAGGAAAAAATCAATATCTTCCTGTTGTTTTAAAAAGCTAAGAACCGCCTCAAGATTATCCTTTACATTTTTTTCATCAGGTCGCACATGAGTCCCTCCGTCATAAAAGAAATCCATTGAAGCATCAAGCCCACAATAACCAATATTCCAGAGCATTACGTCAAACTGCAAACTATCAGGAACTGCAAAATTAGCTTTACCTTTATAAACTTCAACCGTATCAGCCGGTTTATAATCAGTAACTACCGCTGTTATAATTAGTCCGGCAAATACTAAAATAATTGCCAATACCAGATATAAAATAATTTTTAATAATTTTTTCATTGCTTAAAAGTTTATATTGATTAATAATTTAGGTTTACTTTCCAAATTTATGTTTTTTTTAACAAAATAGCTTATTTTTTTAATAATTTGTTAGATTTGTAAT
>JALWNR010000777.1:1000-2168 GCA_027083715.1 Bacteroidales bacterium | reverse complement strand
CATTTGCATATTAATCTCAGGAAATAAATCAGGAATTAATGAAATTTGATAATGTACATTATTCGTTTCCGAAAAATAACGATTATTCAGCTTTAAAGAATAATTATGTGATTTCAAAAATTTTCTTTCAAAAACAAAGTGCTCTCCTACCCTATTACAAGGAATTTGAGTTGAATCAAAAATCAAAAAAACAGAGTCAGTATAATTTGAACTAAAAGTCCATTTAACTTTTGATCCATAAGGTATATTTAAATCTCCTGAATTTTTTAAACTAAATTTAGATATACCAGTATATGCAGGTGGAAATACATCAATAACAAAATTTTTTAAAATGGGAGAAGCCAAAACTTTGACAGGATAAGATTTGGATTGATAATTATCAGCCTTAAAAAAAATAACTATATCATTATTCAAATTTTTAATATCAAATTTAAAGCTGTTTCTTCTATGACTGTCTCGTTCCATTAAAAATAAATTATCACCAATAGAAATATAAACCTGGTCAGGAATATATGCTCCGGTAATAATTAATTCAACCGGTAATAATTCACCTCTTTTAATATATTTATTATAATTGCTAAATTGAAATTGAAAGGGAGCAGGTTTTTGATAAATAGTATTATAATCAATAATTCTGTAACTTCCCTCACTGAAAACAGAAGGACTAAAAATAAAAATAATTGCAATAACAACAGAACCACTAATAAAATAGTAAAATGATTTTTTTAAAGACTTAAAAGGTAAAGCAATTTTAAAAGGCAAAGGATTTAACTGAGCAGTGCGTTGTTCAATACTTGCCAATAAAAGTTGATTATTATAATTTGAATCGATATGTTCACCAAGTTCTAAAGTATTTAAAAGTTTATCCTGAACCTCGGGAAAATAAGAACTTATAATATGTGCAGCCTGTTTACGGTCTATAAATTTTCCGATTTTATATAAAGCAAAAAAAGGACGTAAAATATAATAAACAAAAAGAAATACAATTATCAAAACAGTACTGAAAAAGAAAAACTTACGAAAAGTAACTGAGGTGTAATTATAATACTCAATAAGCGATTCAATTAACCAAATAAATAAAAGCATGGCTATACTCATAAAAATTCCTTTCAAAATTTCATACAAGTAATACCTCTTAATAAAATGATCAAGCTTACCAATTAATATT
>JALWNR010000777.1:0-990 GCA_027083715.1 Bacteroidales bacterium | reverse complement strand
TCTTTACCCTTCCAAATCTGAAACGACATCTTTTCTAACTTTTGATTTGTTCTAAGCTGAGCAATTCTTTGTCCCCTGCTCACATTTTGTCCTTGCTTAACAAAAACTTTTCCTAATTTCGAATACACTGAATAATAATCTCCATGCCTAATAATAATAGATTGCCCAACACCCGGTATAGCAATAATATTAACAACCAAACCTTTATAAATAGCATACACATTTGAACCCGGTTTTGCTCCTAATTCTACTCCATCGTTTTTTACAACTATATTTGTTAAAACCGAATGATGATAATTACCAAATTTATGTAATAAAACAAAATTCTTCAAAGGCCAAATATGTTGTCTTTTATATTTTGCAAAATCAGCACCCGTAATTTTACCGATTTTAACTGCCTGAGATTTGCTTGTAGAATTTGTCTTTGAAATATTCTTTGAAATTTCTTTTCCTACTGAACTTGAAATGGCATCTTTTGCAGATTGATTTTTATGTTCTATTTTCTGTATTTTAGAAATCTCTTTTCTTAAATCACGTATAGCAAAATTTAATTGTCTTTTTATTTGATATAATGAATCACGTTCTGATACTTTCTCATCAACTAATAATTTTTTTTCTTCCTCCAAACGATTAAGTGCAACTATTGAAGAATCGATTTTTGAAATAGCAGTAGATATAGTATGATATTTAGATTTTCGATACTCTGTAAGTTGTTTTAAATAAATAACTCGCTTATAAGCCTGATTAAAAGAATTAGCAGAAAGTATATACATTAAACGATCTTGAACCGATAAATTCAAATATGCATAATAAATCAATTTAGCATATTCATTTTTTTCAATTTCCAATTGATAATAAAGCTCTTTTAATCGTTCATGCTTACGGGATATATCATCAGAAATTAAACTCAATTCCTGATTTATAACTGTTATCGTAGATTTTCGTTTATTTAATTCATTTTGAATTAAATACAACTGATCTAATTTATTT
>JALWNR010000776.1 GCA_027083715.1 Bacteroidales bacterium | reverse complement strand
TTGAATTTCATCGGCATTTACCAAATATTCAGCATCTACGCCAAACCTACCCGATGCTACTTGCTTAATGGCACTGCGTTTGTTCGGCTCACCCTCTTTCGGATGCAGTCGTTTTTTATCTTCACCGCCTTCGCCCGTATTGCTTCGCCCGCCTATGCGGTTCATGGCAATTGCCATAGCTTCGTGTGCTTCCTTACTGATTGAGCCAAAGGACATTGCACCTGTAACAAAACGCTTCATAATATTTTCGGCGGCTTCAACTTCGGAAATATTTATCGGATTTTTCTTAAAATCCAGCATTCCGCGAATGAAAGTCGGTTTTTGAGTGTATTCGTCCACTTTTTGGGCAAATTCCTTATATTTTTTGTAATTTCCGGTTTGGGTAGCCCATTGTAAAAGTGCGATACTCTCCGGATTCCATGCGTGATATTCACCGTCTTTGCGGAAAGCATAAATACCTTCGTGTTTTAATTTTCCGTTATCGCTGCTATCGGCAAAAGCCTTATTGTGTATGATTTTGTACTCTTCGGCAATTTCTTTTAGCCCGATGCCTTCAATACTTGATGATGTTCCTGTAAAGTATTTATCAATCAGCTTATTGCTGATACCAAAAGCCTCAAAAATTTGTGCTCCGTGATAACTTCTAAGGGTGGAAATTCCCATTTTCGACATGATTTTTTTCAAGCCTTTGCCTACGGCTTTAATGTATTTTTCACGTGCCTGCGAGTAGGTGGTATTGCCCAACTCACCGCTTTTTGCCAGTTTACGAATGATTGCAAATGCAACATAGGGATTAATCACGCTGGCACCGTATCCAAATAATAAAGCATAGTGGTGCACTTCGCGTACTTCACCGGTTTCGACAATCAAACCTACTTGTACTCGTTTTTTTACCTTTATCAGATGATGATGGACAGCAGCTACCGCCAATAAGGAAGGAATATGTGCCTTTCCTGCCGAAACTTCCTTATCGGAAAGTATGATAAAATTGTGCTTATCATCAACGGCTTTTTCGGCTTTTTTGCATAAGTCGGTCAATGCTTTTTCCAATCCCCCCAGCCCTTCTGCTACAGGAAAAATCATCTGCAAAGTAACATGCCGGAAACTTTCGTGCTTCAAATCTTTAATCTTACCTAAATCGGTATTGGTAATCAATGGAGATTTGAATTTAATCAGATGGCAATGTGCCGGTGTTTCTTCCAAAAGATTACGCTGTACCGAGCCGATGTAATTGGTCAATGCCATAACCATGCCTTCGCGGATTGGGTCAATCGGCGGATTGGTAACCTGTGCAAACATCTGACGAAAATAATTAAAAAGCAATTGTGGACGTTTTGCCATTACTGCCATAGGAGTATCATTTCCCATAGAACTTAAAGGCTCTGCCGAATTACTTGCCATTGATTTGATTATCAGATTAATATCTTCTTTTGTGTAATCAAATTCTTTGAGGTAAGTGCTGTATTTTTCGCCTAAATCCGAGGATACGCGCTGCTTTACTTTAATGTCTTCCATATCCAAACGGTGTTCTTTTAACCAATTTGCATACGGGTTACGGCGCGCCAGTTCTGCTTTGATTTCCTCATTTGGGATGATAATTCCCAGTTTGGTATCTACCAAAAGTATTTTCCCCGGACGCAACCTGCCTTTTTCTTTAATTTCCTCTCCTTTGAACGACTGTACACCGGTTTCGGAGCCCATCACAATCAAATCGTTTTTGGTCAGCAAATAGCGCGAAGGACGTAGTCCGCTACGATCAAGTGTGCCCCCAATGTATCTGCCATCGGTAAACATAATGGATGCCGGACCATCCCAAGGCTCCATAAAGGTTGAGTGGTACTCATAAAAGGCTTTCAGGCTTTTTGGAATCGGGTTTTTGGCATTCCATGATTCAGGAATAAGCATACTCAATGCATGGGGAATGGAACGACCTGTTTGTACCAAAAATTCCAAAGCATTATCAAAAGACGCCGAATCGCTTTTGTCAGGCTCTATTACCGGAAACAGTTTTTGCAAATCATCTTCAAAAAGTTCAGATTTGAATAATGACTCGCGTGCATGCATCCATAAGCGATTACCTTTGATGGTATTAAATTCACCATTATGAGCAATATAGCGGAAAGGTTGTGCCAAATCCCAGGTGGGAAAAGTGTTTGTACTGAAACGCGAATGTACCAAAGCAATAGCTGTTTTAAAGCGCTCGTCTTTAAAATCAAGATAATATTTTTCCAATTGCTCGGGTGTAAACATTCCTTTGTAAATAATTACCCTTGATGAAAGACTGGGGATGTGAAACACATCTTTTTGGGTAAGATTTGATTTACGTGTTTCGTTTTCAATACGTTTACGCACAATATATAGTTTACGTTCCAGCTCATCCTGTTCCAGATTGGCAGCAATAAACACTTGTTCAATATGCGGTTCGGCAGATAGTGCAATCTCGCCTAAAACAGTAGGGTTTACCGGAACATCACGAAAAGTAATAAATCTTAATTTTTCCTCTTTAATAATTTTTATTAATGCATTTTTAATCCATGAGGCTTCATTTTGCTTTTTGGGCAGAAACAATAAGCCGGTACCGTATAAATTATTTTCGGGCAAACCATATCCGAAAGTATTAAAAAAATTATGAGGAATCTGAAGGGTGATACCTGCTCCGTCGCCTGTTTTGTTATCGGCACTTTCGGCACCCCGATGCGCCATATTTGCCAAAACGCTCAAACCTCTTTTTAAAATTTCATGTGATTTTTGTCCTTTAATGTGCGCTACGAAACCAATTCCGCAACTGTCGTGTTCATTTTGCGGGTTGTATAAGCCCGTTTTTTGTGGTAAATCCATAAAATATATGTTTTGTTAGAAAATTAGTGTCTGAAACACATTTTAAATTTACCGCCCGTTACTTAACATTAAGGCATGAGGAATTACTTGCCTTATGAAAGTGTGCAGGAATCAAAAGGGCGATACAATTTGGTTTAAGGTTTATTGGTTTAATAGTTGATAAGTTTAAACTTTATAAACCTCTAAACTCTTTATTTCATATCAAATGTTCAAAAGTCCTGCGGACGTTTTGAAGTTTTGAAAGTTGATTTTTAAAACCCCAGCCAGGGAAAGAAAATACTTTCGTCCTGACTGAGGAAAAACCAAACCTAAAATTAATCAGAAGTAATAAACTCCTTTACCCAATCACCCACTTCTGTGGTTGATTTTGGGTTATTTTTTGAAATATCTTCGGTAACAATACCACTGTGTAATGCTTTATCTACTGCTTTACGAATTAATTCAGCAGCATCGTTTTGTTTTAAATGATCCAACATCATGGCAACTGATAAGATAGTTGCAAACGGGTTGGCTATATTTTTTCCGGCAGCTTGCGGATATGAACCATGAATAGGCTCAAAAAGTGCGAGTCCGCTACCTACTGATGCCGAAGGCAGTAACCCCATAGAACCGGGAATTACCGATGCTTCATCCGTGATAATATCGCCAAACATATTTTCGGTTAAAATAACATCAAATTGCGAGGGCCACTGGATTAATTGCATGGCGGCATTATCGACAAACATTTTTTCCAGTTCTATTTCGGCATATTTCGACTCTTGTGCAATTTTATCAACTGTTTGTCGCCAAAGGCGTGATGTTTCCAAAACATTTGCTTTATCTACCAAACATACTTTTTTCTTTCTGTTTAATGCTGTATCAAAAGCCAAGCGGGTAATCCGGTCAATTTCTTCAACCGAATAATCGGAAGTATCGTATGCACTGTTTCCATCCTCGCTTTTTCCTTTATCGCCAAAATAAATACCTCCTGTAAGTTCTCTGAAAACTACAAAATCAACTCCTTTAATGCGTTCAGTTTTAATAGGTGATTTATCGTACAAAATTTCATAAGTAGTAACCGGACGAATATTAGCAAACAAACCCAAAGATTTACGTAGTTTAAGCAAACCTTGCTCGGGGCGAACTTTTGCCGTCGGGTCGTTGTCGTATTTGGGGTGTCCTACTGCACCCAGTAATACGGCATCTGACTGTTTGCAGCTTTCAATGGATTCATCGGGCAAAGGATTGCCTGTTTGGTCAATGGCTGTTGCACCAATTAATGCTTCGGTGGTTTCTACCTCAAAATTAAATTTTTTGGCTGCTGCATGCAAAATTTTTAATCCTTGCTCCATAACTTCCGGACCGATTCCGTCTCCGCGTAAAACTGTGATTTTGTAATTCATATATTTAAAATTTTGATATTCTCGTTTTTTAATAAGACATGCCAAGGCATGTTTCTACAAAATTAATGTTCTTGTGCTACTCTTTTATTTTTTCTTTCTTCTAATGTATTTTGTTGTTCCATGATATTCAATACTTTTTCGGTTGCTTTTATTGCAGCTTCTGTTTGGTCAGGATCTAAACCGTGTGTTTTTATCCGTTTGTTATTAAATTCCCAGGTAATAATTGTTTCTACCAAGGCATCGGTTTTACCCCCCGGCGGAATACTTACCGAATAATCGACCAATAACGGACGTTCCTTTCCTAAGGTATTGTAAATTTTCCAAAGAGCTTTCATAAAAGCATCGTACTGACCATCACCCATTGAACTCTCTTCATAGGCTTTACCATTAATTTCCACATTTATAGTAGCTACGGGCTTTAGCCCGTTAGCAATTGTTAATGAATAATGTTTAAAAATTATTGATTTTTTAATACGCTTGTTATCCAAAACATCAGCAATAATATAAGGTAAGTCGTCAATGGTAACGTTTTCTTTACGGTCGCCCAACTCAATAATTCTTGCTGTAACTCTTTTCAGCGATTCATCGTCAAGCACCATACCCAGTTCTTCCAGGTTTTTTTTAATATTTGCCTTGCCGGATGTTTTTCCAAGTGCATATTTACGTTCACGACCAAAACGCTCGGGCATCAGATTATTGAAATATAAGCTGTTTTTTGAATCGCCATCGGCATGTACCCCACAAGTTTGTGTAAAAACATTTTCACCAATCAGTGGTTTATTAGCAGGAATACGCAAACCTGAAAATGACTCTACTACCTGACTGACTTTAGT
Source organism: Bacteroidales bacterium (assembly GCA_027083715.1). GTDB lineage: Bacteria > Bacteroidota > Bacteroidia > Bacteroidales > NBLH01 > NBLH01. The sequence continues at coordinate 4,472 of JALWNR010000776.1, read as the reverse complement.
CAGTTTGCATTCATCCAAATTTGTCTTTATTTTCAAATGGTCATTTACAATACCAATTACACTTGATAAAGGTACATTTCCGGCACGTTCTCCCAAACCGTTTACGGTAGTGTGTACTCCGTTAATTCCGGCTTTAATAGCAGCATATACATTAGCTGTAGCTAAATCATAATCATTATGAGCATGAAAATCAAAATGGATACCCGGATATTTTTTACGCATGATACTGCAAAACTCATAAGTCTGTTCATGATTCAAAATACCTAAGGTATCGGGTATCATAAACCGTTCAATGGGTTCATTTTTTAGAGCATCTATCATAAAAAATACATAATCACGCGAATTTATCATTCCGTTTGACCAATCTTCTAAATATAGATTGACATTAAATCCTAAACTTTTTGCATAAGCAATGGCTTTTTTAATATCTGCAACATGTTGCTCGGGCGTTTTGCGCAACTGTTTGCTTACATGCTTTAACGAGCCTTTTGATAACAGATTAACCACACGTGCACCTGCTTTATTTATCCAGTCAATTGAATCTGTTCCGTCAATAAAACCCAAAATTTCAATACGGTAGAGACAGTCGTTTTCTTTTGCCCACTCGGTAATCTTCCGTACGGCTTCAAATTCACCTTTTGATACCCGTGCCGAGGCAACCTCAATACGATCAACTTTTACTTCTTTCAGAAGTAATTTGGCAATACTGACTTTTTCCTGCGGGTTGAACGACACGCCCGTAGTCTGTTCGCCATCACGTAGGGTGGTATCCATTATTTCAAGTTGTTGCTTCATGCGTAATTTCAGTTGTCTGGTTTATTAGTAATAGTCTATTGGCAAATTGATGGATTGATTGTCAGCTAACTGTTTTAATTCTAATACACTATATAACAAACTCATGATTTTTTTCGTAATTCTCTATTTCGTCTTTAATGTTTAGCAGATAGTCAATATCATCGTATCCGTTTAATAAACATTCTTTTTTATATTCATTAATTTCAAAATGTTCTGCCATGCCGCCCATTTGTACAATTTGTTTTTCCAAATTCACTTCGATTTCCAAATCCGGATTATCTTCAATTTTTTCAAAAAGTGATTTTAGAAATACTTCGGATACTTGCACGGGTAAAACACCGTTGTTGAGTGCATTATTTTTGAAAATATCTGCAAAATAACTTGAAATTACTACACGAAAACCGTATCCGGCAACAGCCCATGCTGCATGTTCGCGGCTGGAACCACTTCCGAAATTTTTTCCTGCAACCAAAATTTTCCCTTTGTACTTTGGATTATTGAGCGGAAAGTCAGGTTTTGGTTTACCGTCTTTATCGTAACGCCAATCTCTGAATAAATTGTTGCCAAAACCTTTTTTATCGGTAGCTTTTAAAAAACGCGCCGGAATAATCTGATCGGTATCTACATTTTCAATATTCACCGGAACACAAGTTGATTTTATTTTGACTAATTTTTCCATTTTTCTGTTTTTTGTTTTCTATTACATAATTTTATGATAAAAATTGTTTCGGGTCTGTAATTTTTCCTGTTACGGCAGCTGCCGCAGCTAAAACAGGGCTTGCCAGCAAGGTACGTGCTCCGGGTCCCTGGCGACCTTCAAAATTACGATTTGATGTGGAAACACTGTATTTTCCGGCAGGAACTTTATCATCGTTCATAGCCAGACATGCCGAGCAACCGGGCTGACGCATTTCGATACCCGCTTCTTCAAAAATCTTATCTAAACCTTCTTCAATGGCTTGTTTTTCAACCATTTTTGAACCCGGAACAATCCATACGATAACATTTTCTGCTTTTTTACGACCTTTTAATATTTCAGCAGCAGCACGTAAATCTTCAATGCGTCCGTTGGTACAACTGCCAATAAATACATAGTCGATTTTTTTGCCCATAATGGGTTCGGCTTCCTTAAAATCCATATATTTTAAGGATTTTTTCAGACCGTTTTTTTCACTTTCGCTTTCAAAATCATTTACAGTAGGAATACTTTCCGTAATTTTAATTCCCATCCCGGGATTAGTGCCGTAAGTAATCATGGTATCAATATCCGATGCATCGAAATAGTATTCTTTATCAAATTCAGCATCTTTATCAGAATATAATGTTTTCCAGTTTTTAACAGCTTTTTCAAAGGCTTCGCCTTTGGGTGCAAACTCTCTGTCCTTAATGTATTCAAATGTAGTTTCATCAGGTGCAATTAAACCGCCACGCGCGCCCATTTCAATACTCATGTTGCAAATGGTCATGCGCTCTTCCATTGACAATGAGCGGATGGTATCTCCGGCATATTCGATAAAATAACCGGTTCCGCCTCCGGTTGTCAATTTTGAAATCAGATAAAGAATAATATCTTTGGCGGTAACGCCTTTTTTCAAATTACCGTCGATATTGATACGCATTTTTTGGGGCTTATTTTGCATCAGGCATTGAGTAGCCAGCACCATCTCTACTTCGGAAGTTCCGATGCCAAAAGCAATTGAACCGAAAGCACCGTGTGTTGCAGTATGGCTATCGCCACAAACATAAGTACTGCCCGGCAGAGTAATGCCCAGTTCGGGTCCGATAATGTGTACCACACCGTTTTTCGGGTGTCCCAAAGCATATAATTCGATGCCAAACTCATTGCAGTTTTGGGTCAATTTATCCAATTGGTTTCTGGATAATTCATCTTTAACCGGCAAATGCTGGTTAATTGTCGGTGTGTTGTGATCTGCCGTTGCAATGGTTTGCTTGGGACGAAAAACTTTAATTCCGCGCTGACGCAAACCATCAAAAGCCTGTGGACTGGTAACTTCGTGAATAAATTGTTTGTCGATATAAAGTACCGAAGGTCCGTTTGGGATGTTTTTAACTACGTGTGCATCCCATATTTTATCGAATAATGTCTTTTTGCTCATTTTATTTAGTTTCGTTTTTTTAATCTCCTGTTTTAATTGCGATGCATGAAAAATTTGTTCTTTTTGAATGTTGATTACTTGCATCGCTATTATTTGTTATTTCACTGCCCCCATTCCGCTATGCTCCCATACAGGGCTAATTTATTTTGTCCCTATGGGACTTAAACTTCAAATCGTCAGTTAACAAATTGACATTTGAACGTTTTATTCTTCATTTGAAACGTTTTGAAGCCCTTAGGACGTTCAAAAGTTTTTTTTGCATTTTTTTACCCGACAGAAATGTTTATCTGCCGGGCAATAGTTAAAAAATGCGTTGTTGTTTGTTGCGTTAATAGAAACCGGTTTGCGTATTCGATTTCTTGTTGTTTGATATTTACTAATTGTTTGTTGTTGCCATTTCTTTCTTGTCTGATTTAAGCGGAACTGCAAAACCGTTTGCTTTTTCAACAGCATCAATGAATGCTTCAACAGATGCCGTTATAATATCCGTATTTGCAGAAAATCCATAATAAGTAATTCCTTTACTTTTAATTTGTACGTGTACCTTGCCTAAATCATCACTTCCGCGTGTAATTGCCTGAATAAGAAATTCTTCCAATACAACTTTCTTTTTCAGTATTTTTTTTACTGCGGTAAAACTTGCATCAATGGGTCCGTTTCCGGTACTTACTCCCGATAGAGTTTCACCGTTTATATCCAACTGAATGGTAGCTGTTGTCAGCGGTGTTGTTCCTGAAACCACTTGCAAATATTTTAATTTTATTTTATGCGATTTTGCTTTTTGCAGGCTCAACATCACCAATAAATCTTCATCTTTAATATCTTTTTTCTTATCGGCAAGATTTAAAAATTTATCATAAGCGACATCCAATTCTTGTTTATTGAGTTTAACACCTAAAATTTCCAGACGATGTTTTAATGCCGCACGACCACTACGTGCCGTAAGTACAATAGATGACTGACTGATGCCTACATCAACGGGGTCAATAATTTCATAGTTTTCGCGATTCTTCAAAACGCCGTCCTGGTGAATGCCGGAAGAATGCGCAAAAGCATTACGTCCGACAATCGCTTTATTGGGTTGTATGGGCATACGCATTAAAGTTGATACCAGACGGCTTGTTTTGTATATTTTTTTTGATTTTATATTTGTTGTCAAAGTAATATCTTTCCTGCTTTGTAAAATCATGGCAATTTCTTCCAAAGAAGTATTACCGGCACGCTCGCCAATACCGTTTATGGTAACTTCCACCTGACGTGCTCCGTTCATTAATCCTGCTAACGAATTTGCAGTAGCCATTCCTAAATCGTTGTGGCAGTGTGTAGAAAGAATGGCTTTATGTACCCCACGTACATTTTCTTTCAGGAATTTAATTTTTTCGCCAAACTCATAAGGAGTGGTGTAACCCGTAGTGTCCGGTATATTGATAACCGTTGCCCCTGCGGCAATTACCGCTTCAACAACACGTGCAAGGTATTCATTTTCAGTACGTCCGGCATCTTCAGCATAAAACTCTACATCTTCCACAAATCTTTTGGCATATTTTACGGCTGCAATAG
>JALWNR010000775.1 GCA_027083715.1 Bacteroidales bacterium | reverse complement strand
CATCTAAGTTTATCCAATTACTATAACTCCCGTATGTTTCACCGTCTCCATCTGTATAAGTTGAAATTCTTAGATTGACATATGCAGCAGGTACATTAGTAAATGTAAAATAACCATCATTATCTGTTGTTGTCTGATATAGGTTCGGGACAAATCGATAATATTCTTCCGGTTCAGCACTAGTGCTATTGTAATCCAGAACTACAACAGCTCCCGCCGCAGGAATATTCACATTGTTAACTCTTTTATAAACTCTACCAGTTACTCCAGCATTAAGCGGGTATAAGTTTGGATTTAAAGTTACAACTTGCTCTTTGCTTTCTCCTCCACGAACAGTAACAGAGCTTAAATCATTATCTTGAATTGTTACATCATGAACAATTGTTGTATATCCAGATTTTGAAACCCATAAGCTGTATTCGCCCACGGGCAAATCTTTAATTAAATAACCTTCGTCAGCTGTAGCAGTTACCGAGTCCTTAACTCCGGCTACTGTCCATACAACTTTTACACTGTCAAGAGGAGCATTAGTGGTTCCATCAAAGACCTGTCCTTGAATGAAGCCCACAATTTTAACGACTTCCATTTTTTGACATCCCGCTAAAGAAATCATTGCCACAAGAATGGCTGCTGTTATAAATTTAAAAATATTTTTGTTTTTCATTTTTTTGAAATTTTAAGTTTTTAATTATTCTTGTTTAAAAAGTATATCCAATACCACCCACTAAGTCGAGTTGTTGAAAATCCAGATCAGATACTCCGGCATGTATTGTGAAAGAACCGATTTTAAAAATCAGTCCACCCTCAATTTCCACACCACTGATTTCCAAATCGGGTAAAATAGTAGGTTCGTTGTACGGATATTTGTACTCACCGTATCCTCCGCCCAGATACACATGAGCAAAGTCTGTTAGCTGAAGCGTAACACCCAGTACGGCAGACAAGCGATCAAGGTTTAAGATATCGCGGTTATTGTACCTTGCAGCCAAAAACAAGCCTCCGGCATCAATTAAATCACCGCCTCTAAGAACACCTCCGTTATTTCCCAGCCAACCGACCTGCAATCCTATAATTGCGCTGGTACTCGGACTGTAGGCAATATGGATAAGCCGATCGGAAGAACTGCCTCCACCAATATTAAACTCGTCTTCATCTTGTGCAAAAGATGTGTAATTAAAAATGAGCATTAGTGAAAACAATAAAATAATTTTCTTCATGGTTTTATAATTTAGTGAATAATGTAATAAGACCATAAAGATATACTTAATAGTTGCATCCTGTACTCGCAATTTGACAGAATAATGTCATGTTTGCTTGAAATGCTAAATTTGATTGATTAGCGTATCACAATATAATATTTTGAAAAAGTGCCCGATTTATTCGTACTGTAAAAATTTAACCGCAATAATTTTAGCATAGCAAAGTTAAGAACTCATATCCCCTAAGGGAAATAATTTGTTGCTCTTTGGGATGGAAATATAATATTTAAACAGATTGTTTTTGCAGATAAGTTAAATTTACACTCTTTCTTTTTTCATTAACCTCATTTTAACTGCCAAGTAGGGAAAAGCACCGCTAATCCAGATACCGACAAGGAAATACCGTAAAAAATCAAAAATCTCACCTGTGGGCAAAAGCTTTTTAACACCTACCAATAGGGCAATAGTGCCAGCCATTCCCAGCAAATAACGAACTAATTTAAAGGAGTTGTAATGCTCCGTTTTGAAAGGCAGCTTATTTTCTTCGAAAATAAAACCAAAAATTGCTCCGGTACTTACACCGGCTAATTTTAAATAGCCGGAATAATCAAGACTCATTTCAAAAAACAAGTAATTGACCAGTATCATTAATCCTGCTAAGGAAAAAATACTTACTAATGTGATATACAAAATACGCATGAATTGTTTTTTGTTATCATAAAGTTTAGATAGGCGATTGTATAGTAATACCGGAATTAGCAGCCCGAAAACAAAACCGAAAAATACATCCACAGGCCAGTGAACTCCCAGATAAAGACGCGAGATACCAACCAATACCGATAAACTCAATGCAATTATCCAAAACATGCGTGTTTTCACACTCATTGCAATGGATGAGTAAAGCGTGGTAGCACTTTGTGTGTGCCCGCTTGGAAAAGCATAACCCCCACCGGTTTCCAAGCGTTTACCTTGAACA
>JALWNR010000774.1 GCA_027083715.1 Bacteroidales bacterium | reverse complement strand
ATTACAGGGGAAATTGTTTCAATTCCTAAATGGTACGATTAAAAGAACAGCTCTAAACGCTTTCTTTTTGCATTTTTTAAGTTTCAATTCCTAAATGGTACGATTAAAAGCCGTGGCTTCGACAACAAAAATAGTCTAATTTTCAGAAATTTACAAATATTAAATCTCCAAAAATCAGACTGTTTTGTCGTCTGTCTTTAATTATATAAAAATACCCTATCTTCGACAATTCTTGTAATTGTTTGATTTTCAATACGTCAAAGAACTTTTATTTATATCATAACTTTAAAATTATTACATTATCAATAATTTGACAGAGATCGACAAGCTTACAAAAATACATCAAGCCTATTACGCTCTTTTCCAACAATTTCCTTTTCCAACCATTTTTCCTCTCTCGACTTAAAAAATATCAAACTATCATAATCCTCCTCCATAATCTGTTTTGCCTCTAAAATTAATTCTTTTAGTTTAACTTCGGAAATTTCTCCCTCAAAAACCGAATTTTGTATCCAGTTTAAATACCTGCGCATCAGTTTTAGCATTTTTCCAACACGCTTTTCTCCAATATCATAAACAGCAATTATATACATTTCCAATCTTTTTAGCCCTGTCAATTCTATAATCTCATCAATCTACATTACCACCACATTTTAAAGCCTTTATATTCCTGAATTTCCAACAAATCTTTTTGCAATTTATAGCACTCTAATTTTAACAAATGCTTGTAACTCACTTTCCTGTTTAAACTTCTGTGCTGAATGGTTTCTTCCAGCCGGTTTTGAAATGCTTCGATAAACTTTTTTCTTGCTGCATCCTTTAATACTACACGATTTAATTTCACATCAAAATCCTTGTGCCGCAATATCCCTTTATTTAAAACCTTAAAAATCACTCTATCTACAATTATGGGTTTAAAAATCTCAGAAATATCCAATGCCAACGAATAACGTCTTTCTCCGGGACTGTGTAAATAGCTTATTGTAGGGTTTAGCTGTGTTTTATTTATGGCTCGTAGCATCTCGGAATATGCCATCATGTTGCCAAATGATATTAAAGAGTTTACCTCATTTAAAGGAGGTTGCATACTCCTTCCTGCCATAGTAAAGTCGTTAATAATCAAATCAAAGCCTTCGTAATACCATTTTCTTATATTTCCCTCAACGCCCATAAGTTCGGGTATTTCAACGGCTGTATCAATTTCTCTGCGTAAATCCTCAATTTTACTGATTACCGGTTCCATATCTTTTCCCCTATTATCATAATATTTCAGATTTTTCAGCATATTGTAACTCGCAGCCTCAATAAATTGTTTTGCTAAAAACAGCCTGCGTTTATTATCTGCATATGCAGATGTTTGCGCAATGATCATTTTTCCCGACAATAAACCATCCCTTGGCATAAACGATCCGGTATAATTTTCATAATAATCAAAAAAATGTACTGCAATATCATTTTTCCCCAGAAAATTATACATAGCACTATTTGCATCTACCGAACCGAAAACATAAAGCTGTTCTACTTGTTCTACAGGCAAATAACGGGGTTTTTGTTCTTTACCACTTTCATCAACAGGCGTAAATTTCAGAGTATTGTCTTTACGCGATAACCGACCGGGATTAAATAAATAATAGGTTTTTTTTGGCATACTTTTTAGATTGAATGGATTAGATTGAATGGATTGAATAGATTGAGTGGATTGAGTGGATTGAGTGGATTGTTTATATTTGTACAAATTTCACGCAACGATTCGCCCCCTTTCAATCCCTTTTATCTTATCAATCTTTCCAATCCCATCAATCCTCCCAATCTATTTGCTAAGTTTTTTCCTCATTTTTGCTAATATTTTTATTATTTCATGACTTTCTTTGTATAAATTTTTAATGAAATCGTTTACGAGTATTCCTGAACTGATAATTAGATCTAACCACATTTCTGTTTCATCACCTTCTTCAACAGATATGGAAAGTTTACTGTAAAATTCTGCTTTTGAACGACCACGCAATGCAGCACGATAATTGGCATAAACAGATGTGCCCGATTTTGTTATCTGATAATTAACAACCTTTCCTCTTGTAGTTTTATCAAGCATTTCAGAAAGTTTAAGTATATTTAAACTAAACAACCTTAAACGCTCTCTTACTTTAATTTTATACACCAACCATTCATCTTTACCCA
>JALWNR010000773.1 GCA_027083715.1 Bacteroidales bacterium | reverse complement strand
GTTCAGAAAAACTTATACCTTACATTTATCCATTTTCTATGTTTTTCGTAAGAAATTAATTAATAGAAATGCTCTTTTATAGTTTAAAACCTACAACCAGCACATCGTCAATCTGATCGCAAAGAGTATTAGTACCGTCTCCACAGTTTCTCCATTCATCAAACTTTTGTTCAAGTCGGTAACGTTGCTCGTTCATAGGCAAACGGTGTATTTCCAATAAAAAATCTTTGAAACGTTTACGCATGAATTTTTCTCGTTTGGGTCCGCCAAATTGATCCTGAAAACCATCTGAAAACATATAAAGTACCATGTCTTTTTGAATAGGTATTATTTGTTTTGAGAAACGTCTTTCACTTTCGCGTTGAACACCGCCAATGTCCATGCTGTCGCCTTTTACTTGTATTAATTCATCATTTACGATGTAAAAAATAGGGTGTCGGGCGCCCGCAAACTCAATAATATTATTTTTATAATCAAACACGCAAAGAGCCAAATCCATACCATCGCGACTTTCATTTTTATCTTGATTAAGCGAAATACGAATGTTGATATGTAATAAATTTAAAATCATATCGGGAGCAGTAATTCGTTGATGATTAACAATTTGATTAAGGTACGAGTTACCAATAAGGCTCATAAAAGCACCGGGAACACCGTGTCCTGTACAATCTACTACTGCTATAATTACTTTTTCTTCTTCTTCATTTTTTGAAATCCAATAAAAATCGCCGCTTACTTGTTCTCTGGGTTTAAAAAATACAAAAGCATCTTTAAAAAATTCATTAAAAATATCCGGTTTGGGCAGCATAGCTTTCTGTATCCGGCTTGCATAGTTGATACTGCCTGTAATATTTTTATTGATTTTTTGAATTTTTTTGTTTTGTTCAATTATTGCTAACTGTTGTTGATATAATTCTGCATTTTTATCTTCAATGTCTTTCTTCTGTTCAGTAAGTATTTTGTTAATTTTTTGCTTGTGTATATTTGACCGGTATAAAGAAAATGCAAAAATCATGAGTAAAAAGGAACCTACTCCAATAGCAATAGCAATAGCACGCTGTTTTTCTATGGTTGCTCTGTTTAATTCTCCATCTTTGGTCAGCATGGCAATTTCATTTTCTTGTTGTTGTATTTCGTAACTTACCTGCATCTCAGCAGATTGATTGGTTTGTTTTGCTTCCATAATTGAGTCAATCACAGCAGCATATCGTTTTTGAAAATCAAAAGCTTTTTTAATATTTTTTTGTCGCTCATAAATTTCAGACATAAGCAGGTAAGATTTTGCTTTAATATCCAAAAAATCATACATATATGCTGTCTCTAAAGCATCATGGCATTGTTTTTTTGCCTGAGTGAGTTTGTTCAAGTCTAAATATGCAGCCGATAACCTGTTATGAAGTAATGATATTTCGTAATTGTGCTGATATCTTTTGTAGATATTCAGCGCATGATTGTAATATACTATTGCTTTCAAATAATTTTCATCATAAACATAAATATCTCCAATTTTAGTATTAATGTCGGCTACATTGAGTAAATATTTATCGTCTTTAAAATTTTCCAGAGCATTGTTCAAAAACTCAATAGCTTTATCATATTCTTCACGCTCCAAATAAACCTCAGCTATATTTTGATTAGATAAAGCTAATAATTCAGGGTCTTTTAATGATTTTCTGAAATAGTGTGAATTAATAAAATATTTTAAAGCTTCATCTTCTTGCCCGTGTCTAAGGTTTACAAATCCAATACGGTCATAAACCAAGGCTAAACCTTCTTTATCTCCAATTTTGTCAAAAATCTCTTGTGCTTGTTCATAATAATTCTTGGCAATACTACTCAGGTTTTGTTCAAAATAGATATTCCCGATGTCAATAAGCGAAAATGCAATTTGTTTTTGTTCTTTAAAATGTTGGAAAATGCGGTATCCTTTAAAATAATAGTCTAATGCCATTGAATAGGCTTTTCTGCTAAAATAACAATCACCAAGATAATTTAAAGAAATTGCCATTTGAACACTGTCTTTCTGTTCAGTAGCTAGTTGTAATGCCTGTGCTGCATATTCAGTTGCAAGCATTGGGTTTATTTGTCTGTTTTTAAGATAAAGTTTTTGAAGCTGCCCAATAGTTACCGTATCTTCCGATGCAGATTGTTCTTGTGCCTTAATACCACAATTAAGAAC
>JALWNR010000772.1 GCA_027083715.1 Bacteroidales bacterium | reverse complement strand
TGTTAAATCAATACTTATAGTACCGATATTCCGTCGAAAAAATATTATCGGATTTATCAGCTTTGAGGAATGCAGTAAAAGTAGAAACTGGGAAAAAGACGAGATACAGCTTTTAAAAACTATTGCAAACATAATATCAACTGCCTTTGAAAGAAAAAGTATTGAAGAAAAACGATTGCGCAGCGAACAAAAATTAAAAATAGCCAATGCTACAAAAGACCGCTTTTTATCCATAATGACACGCGATTTAAGAGTACCCTTTACTGATATTAAAAGCCTGACTTCATTATTAGACGAAAGTTATGATCGTTGGGATGATGAAAAAAGAAAATTATTTATTCGTTCCATTCTCGATTCGGCAAATATCGGGCTACGATTATTAGAAAATCTTACTGTCTGGTCACAGATACAATCAGGACAAATAAGCTATGAGCCCGAAAGTATTGACATCAGAAGCATTATAGCGCAAACCATCGAACGTTTTGAAGCACAGGCAAAACAAAAAGGAATTACACTTAGCGGTATCCCTGAAAAACAAATCTTTGTTCAGGCAGATTACAACATGCTGAATAAAATTTTTTACAACCTGATAAATAATGCCATAAAATTCAGCAAGCAAGGAGGAAAGGTAGAAGTTAAATTAAAACCTTTAAAAAAATATCTTGAAATTAGTATTTGCGATACCGGTGTGGGGATTAAAGAAAGCGACATAAAAAAATTGTTTCGTATTGATATAGATCAAACCACATTTGGACCTCACAAAGAAAAAGGCTCAGGTCTGGGACTGATTATTTGTAAAGAATTTATTAACAAACACGGAGGTAAAATATGGTATGAGAACAATAACAATGCAGGTAGCAAATTTGTTTTTACACTGCCCATGAGCAGATGGTTTATGTATTTATCCGGATAAGCAAAAAGCTAATTCATAAATTAATCTGCCAGACACTGATATACAAAGAAACAGTTTAATGAAGACACCGTCCAATAAACCTTTCAAAATAAATCGTCTTATTTATTCATCCCTGTTATTTTTTGTATTTCATTCAACTTATTTAATGCCTCAACCGGTGTTAAATTATTAATATCCAGGTTTTTAATCTCATCTCTGATTTGTTTTAGTACAGGGTCGTCCAATTGAAAAATACTCAGTTGATAGCCTTCGCGTTCTTGTGCAATTTTATCTACCGGTTTAGCGGGCATCGTATTATTATTGTCGCGCGCTGCCTCAAGTTGTTCCAGTATTTTTTCAGAACGTTTTACCACACTCAAAGGCATGCCTGCCATACGTGCCACATGAATACCAAAACTGTGTTCGCTGCCTCCTTTTACCAGTTTTCTTAAAAAAATAATACGGTTGCCCAATTCTTTTACCGAAACATTGTAATTTACAATACCCGAAAAGGTTTTCTCCATTTCATTTAATTCGTGGTAATGCGTAGCAAATAAAGTTTTTGCCTTTGCTTCGGGGTGTTCGTGAATGTATTCTACAATTGCCCAGGCTATGGAAATACCGTCATAGGTACTGGTTCCTCGCCCCAATTCATCAAAAAGTATTAAACTTCGGTCAGAGAGGTTATTCAAAATACTTGCAGCTTCGTTCATTTCTACCATAAAAGTAGATTCGCCCAGCGATATATTATCGGAAGCCCCTACACGTGTGAAAATTTTGTCCACATAACCGATTTTAGCATTTTCGGCAGGAACAAAACTGCCAATTTGCGCCAATAATACAATCAGTGCAGTTTGCCTTAACAATGCAGATTTACCTGCCATATTCGGACCCGTAATAATAATAATTTGCTGATCCTTATCATCCAGCAAAACATCGTTGGCAATATACGGCTCGCCATCAGGCAGTTGCTTTTCAATTACCGGATGTCTGCCTTGTTTAATATCAATAACTTTGCTATCATTTACTTCCGGTTTTGTATAATTATTCTCTAAAGCCACCGTAGCAAACGACATGATACAGTCTATCTGAGCAATAATACTTGCATTAAGCTGAATACTTGATATAAAATCATTCAATGCCAGTACCAAATCATTAAATAATTTTGTTTCCAGAGCAAGAATTTTTTCCTCTGCACCCAAAATCTTACTTTCGTATTCTTTCAGTTCCTCGCTGATGTATCTTTCGGCACTTACCAATGTTTGTTTTCGCACCCATTCCGGCGGAAC
>JALWNR010000771.1 GCA_027083715.1 Bacteroidales bacterium | reverse complement strand
TTATTAATCATTTCCACTTTGCCGTTTTTTCTATAAGCAAGTATTCCTATTTCGACCTGAGATATAATCTGCTGTAAATAGAAATAATGCTCTTCTTTTTCGCTTCTAATTTTTTGAAAGTCATCAATTACCCTGTTAAATGAACGTTTCAAATGATCAAACGAAGCTCCCAAGCCCTCTACCTGAAATGTACGACTAAAATCGGAAAACCGGACAGAGTCCAGAAAATTACTGACAATACGATTGGTTTTATCAATATAGTTGATTAATGAAATTATTTGGATGGCAATTAATATTCCAAATATCATAGGGGTCATAAAAAACTTTCCCGCCAAAAGCAAATACACAAAAGCGAAAATGCTTATTATAAGCAATATTACCCTGAAAATAATATTAATCCTGAAATTTTTATAAATCATATTTTTCCAATCTACGGTATAATGATGTGCGGGTAAGACCAAGCTCTTTTGCAGCACTGCTGATATTGCCCCTGTGTTTTTTTAGTACTTTTAAAATAATAATCTTTTCCACTTCCTCTAAATTATAATTTTCCAGTTCCAGCTCATCCACTGTATCACGATTATTTGAAAGGTGAAAATCAAAAGGCTGTAGAACATTAGTATCAGCCATAATGACAGCACGTTCAATAGCATGCTGTAGCTCTCGAACATTACCAGGCCAACTGTATTGAAGTAGTTTTTTATGTGTTGCCGAACTTATTTCTTTTATTCGTTTTTTATATTTCTGAGCATAAACTTTTAAAAAATGTTCTGCCAGTAAAGAAATATCCTCTGAACGTTCGCGCAAAGGCGGAATATGAATTTCAACTGTATTTATTCTGTACAGTAAATCTTCACGAAACTTACCTTCTTTAATTAACTGCTGAATCGGCATGTTTGTAGCACAAATCAGCCGAATATCAATGGGACGTGCCTTGTTTGAACCTAAACGAGTAACTTCACGACGCTCTAAAACAGTAAGTAATTTGGATTGTAAGGGTAAAGAAAGATTCCCAATTTCATCCAAAAACAGAGTTCCTCCCGAAGCAATTTCAAATCTTCCGGGACGATCTATTTTAGCATCAGTATAAGCACCTTTTACATGACCAAATAATTCGCTTTCAAAAAGAGTATCGGTTAAAGCGCCCAAATCCACATTAATCATCACCTCATCTTTTCGGGCTGAATGTTTGTGCAATGAACGGGCTACCAGCTCTTTACCGGTTCCGTTTTCACCAAGAATTAATACGCTTGCATCAGTTTTTGCCACTTTTTTAATGGTTTCAAACACTTTAATCATCCCCGAAGATGTTCCTATAAAATCACCAAAAGGCTGATCGAGAATTGCTTTATATCCTGTTTGTTTTTCTTTTAAAGAATCAATTTCTAAACGCGATAAGCGCAATTTATAGGCAGCGGATACTGTTGCAATCAATTTTTCGTTTTGCCAAGGTTTATTTATAAAATCAACAGCTCCTAATTTAATGGCTTTGACGGCATTTTCCACATCGCCATAGGCTGTTATAAAAATTACTACTGCCGAAGGGTCTATTTCTAAAATTTTATCCAGCCAGTAAAAGCCTTCTTTACCACTAATTGCATCTTTGGTAAAATTCATATCCAGCAATATTACATCAAAATCGTTATTGCTCACTAAATCAGGAATTCGTTCCGGGTTTTCTTCGGTTACGATTTCCGCAAAGTTTTTTTTCAATAATAATTTTAATGCAAACAGCACATCAACATTATCATCAACCACCAGAATTTTACCACTCTTTTTTCCCATTTTTAAATCTTAAATAAAATGTATCTGACAATGCTATAAAGAAAAATCATGCCAAATAAATAAAAAAACATAATCTGTTGGTAATGAGTGTTGTATAAAGATAATTAAAAATAAAAATGTCCGATTTCGGACACTGAAACTCAAAATCGGACACTTACTAATTAAAATTGAAAAAAGAAAATTATAATATTAATTTAACTCAACTTTAACTTTGTTGAGGGCTTCGTCGTTCTTATTTTAAGCAGTGCTGATTATCAATTAGTTCTGTTTGTTACTACTTCTTTTTACGATCAGTAAAAAAGCTGATTTTTAATAAAATAAGGTACTACTGCAAAGTTAGTGGGTAAATCAATAAATATAAAGTTTTACCATTAATTTGATAAATATTAAATATTCAACACTCAATATACAAT
>JALWNR010000770.1:4990-9618 GCA_027083715.1 Bacteroidales bacterium | reverse complement strand
TCCTTGATTATCAGGCAATTAAAAATTAATGTACGGAATTAAAATAATAAAATATTAAAAAATAAAATTAAGCATTTTTTTGAATATACCTTAAATCCGCAGGTATGTTTGTAACGAAAATTCAAAATGTGTGTCAGTATTGGTGTAGCGCAGAAAAAAGCAACGCAGACGTATCACTTGATACGGCGAGTAGGTTTTTTCGAGCATTGCCAATAATGGCGTGCAGTTTGGATTTGCAGTAAAAAATACTTGCTGATTTAAGGATATAATATAAGTTTGTTGAAAACGATAAAATGAATAAACTAAAACCAATATTAATTATTTTGTGTTTATTAGTGATAAAAAACTCAATAATTGCTCAGGATGTACAGTTTTCGCAACTTTTTGCAGACAGGCTTTATCTTAACCCCGCTTATGCAGGTGCTGATTATTGTCCCAGGGTGAGTTTGTCGTACAGAAATCAGTGGCCAGGAGTACAGTTTCCATATCAAACTTATTCTGTTAGTTACGATCAATATTCAGAAGTTTTGCATGGAGGCTGGGGCATTCGTATGATGAAAGATGATCAAGGAGGTATTTTTAACCAATTTAGCGCAGACTTTATTTATGCACATCATGTAAAATTTAAAACAAACAGTTCAATTAGTTTTGCTTTTCAAGCATCAGTTTATCAGAGAAGTGTAAATACTTCAGAACTTGTTTTTGCCGATATGATTGATTCTCGTTATGGTATAATTTATTCAAATACCGAAAATATTAATATCCAACCTTTATTGACACCTGATTTTTCTGCTGCAATATTTTATAAATATAAATTCTATTTTGCTGGTGTTAATGTTAGTCATATTCCGCAAAATATTGTGCCCGATCACAATATTTATTTACCAATGAAAATGACAATTCATGCAGGTGCAGCAATACCCTTTTTTAAAAGCGACCCTAAAAATCCGGTGTATGTTTTAGAACCCAATATATTGTATGTACGCCAGCAAAGTTTAAATATGCTTTATTATGGCATGTATTTTGACGTTTCAAAGATTGCACTTGGTGCATTTTTTCGTCAAGATTTAAAAATGCATTTTGATGCAGTTATTTTATCATTTCATATGGATGTTAAACAAATGAAAATAGGATATAGTTATGATGTTACTCTATCGCGCTTTTTTAAGCATTCATGGGGTACTCATGAACTTTCATTGGTATATTTATTTAATTGTCGAAAAAAAATTAAGGATTACGGTACAATAAGTTGTCCTGATTTTTAGTTATATTTGCATAAAATAATAAAAAGTAAACTATGAAGATTATATCGAACTTATTGACGATTGTACTTTTTGGTATTTTAATATCGTTAAGCTCTTGCTTTGGAGGAAGTAAAGGAATAGGCACAGAATCCTCCACTACAGGGTGGCCTTATAATGATCCCGATATGGGACGTTTTGAAGTTGTTCCATATATTGAACAAGAAGCAGGTCCCGGACTAGTATTGATTGAAGGCGGTACCTATGTTATGGGTAGAACAGAACCTGATGTAATTTATGATTGGAATAATATTCCACGTAGGGTAACAATTGCTTCTTTTTATATGGATGAAACCGAAGTAAGAAATGTTGATTATCGTGAGTACTTGAACTGGATTAAAAGAGTTTTTGTCAGTTATCCTCAGGTGTATCTGAAAGCTTTACCGGATACATTGGTTTGGCGTAAACGTTTGGCATATAATGAACCTTATGTTGAATACTATTTCAGACATCCTGCTTATCATAATTATCCGGTTGTAGGTGTTAGTTGGTTACAAGCTACTGATTATTGTGCTTGGCGTACTGACCGCGTAAACGAAAAATTACTGATTGATGAAGGTATTTTAGAAATGGATCCCGATCAGGTGGATGAAGATAATTTTAATACAGAAGCATATTTAGCAGGTCAATATACCAGAGGAGTTCGTGAAAATTTAAAAAATCTTGAAGGTGAGGACAGACACGCAAATATGGAGGATGGAATCATGCTACCAAGATATAGACTACCTACCGAAGCCGAATGGGAATATGCTGCTCTTGCTTTAATCGAAAACTCTGTGGGTTCACCTGAAAGAATAGTAAATAAAAAAATCTATCCTTGGAATGGAAATTATGTTCGTAATGATACGAAACAAAATATGGGACAATTTCGTGCTAACTTTCAACGAGGACGTGGCGATATGATGGGGGTTGCTGGTGCTTTAAATGATAATGCTTCGATACCTGCTCCTGTTGATGCCTATTGGCCAAATGATTACGGCTTATATTGTATGGCTGGTAATGTAAATGAATGGTGTTTAGATGTTTACAGGGCAATGTCTTCTATGGATGTCGAAGAATTCAGACCTTTCCGTGGTAATGTATTCAAAAAAGTTAGAAGAAATGAAGATGGTTCAATTGCAGATAAAGATTCACTTGGACGGATTATTTATGACCCTGTTACTGATGAGGAAAGTGTTTCACGGGTAAATTATCATACGGCCAATAACATTAATTACCGTGATGGTGATGTTGAATCCAGTATAACAGATCAAGGAGACTGGTTAAATGCTGAAACGGGTGGTGGTTCAGATAGAATGTACTATTCTGGTACAGGCCAGAAAGGTAGAGGAATGACCTCATTGGTTAGTGACCGTGCAAGAGTTTATAAGGGTGGTGGCTGGAACGATCGTGTATATTGGTTAAGCCCCGGAACCCGCAGATTTCTTGATGAACGAAAGGCAAAAGAAAATATTGGCTTCCGTTGTGCTATGACCAGAGTTGGTAGCCCCGGAGGTTTTTAAAAATTTATTTAAAGAATTATATTCCCGCTCTTGATTTTAAGAGCGGGTTTTTTATTTTTGTACTATGGATATAGAGAAATTACACAAAATATTTCTTGCCTCAGAAGGAATATCTACCGATACACGGCTTATTAAAAAAAATCAGTTGTTTTTTGCTTTAAAGGGTGAGAATTTTGACGGTAATAAATATGCCGGTTTAGCTATAGAAAAAGGAGCTGCCTACGTAATTGTTGATAATCCGGATGTTGCCAAAGGAGATAAATATATTCTGCTTGATGATGTTTTAAAAAGTTTACAGCAATTAGCTGTCTTTCATCGAAAGTATTTAAATATCCCGATACTGGGTATTACCGGGACCAATGGAAAAACAACAACCAAAGAGCTGATTAATGCAGTATTGCAAAAAAAGTTTAAAACTTTTGCTACGCAAGGAAATTTAAATAATCATATCGGTGTTCCGCTTACAATTTTATCTATGGATAAAAGTACTGAGTTTGGAATTATAGAGATGGGAGCTAATCATCCGGGTGAAATAGCTTTTTTGGCATCAATCGCACAGCCTGATTATGGACTGATTACCAATATCGGCAAGGCGCATTTAGAAGGGTTTGGAAGTTTTGAGGGAGTGAAAAAAACCAAGAATGAATTGTATGTGTACATAGCAGAAAATAATGGAAACCTCTTTGTTAATGCTGATGATGATTTGTTAATGAAGCTATCTGCAAATATCAGGCGTATTTTGTACGGAAAGTCAGTTGATAAGAATGAGCAGTTTCAAATTGTAGAAAATGATATTTTTTTAACCATAAGATGGAATAACTTATCGGTAAAAACACAATTAGTTGGTAACTACAATTTTTATAATGTATTGGCAGCAATTAGTATCGGTAGGTATTTTAATGTTTCTGAAAATAAGCTGATTAGTGCAATTCAAGAGTATGTGCCTAAGAATAACCGCTCACAATTTCAGCAAACAGCTAATAATAAATTAATTGTCGATGTGTATAATGCAAATCCGGTGAGTATGAAACTGGCTATTGAAAATTTTCACAAAATAAATGCCGGTAATAAGTTACTATTGCTTGGTGATTTGCTTGAATTGGGCAATGTAAGTGCCGACGAACATCAAAAAATTCTGGATTTAGTGAAAATACTGAATTTTCCAAAAGCTTGTTTTGTCGGAAATGAATTTTACCGGTTTTCAAAGAGCAACTATCCATATCGTTTTTTTAAAACAGCAGATGAATTAAATCAATACCTTACAAAAGAGAAGATAAAAGAGCACACAGTGCTCTTAAAAGCTTCGCGTGGCATTAAACTGGAAAAAGCGATACCTTATTTATAAAGGAGTAATTTTTCTTTTTCAGCTTCGTTAATGGCTACACTTTTTCCTGTTTTTGTATCGATATTTACCAAAACAACATTTGCCTCTGATACCTTTATATATTCATCCTCATTTTTTTTAATAACAAAGCATGTATAGATTTCAAAACTGGTATTTCCCAGCTTATTTAACTTAGAATAGGCAAACAAATTATCACCATACAATACCGGACGCATATAATTAATTTCAATTTTTGCCACTACCATACTAAATTTCATCATATCCGTCAATCCAAATACTTTTTGATGAAAATCAATACGTGATTCTTCTAAAAATGCCAGATATGCTTTGTTATTAACGTGCCCCATAGTATCTAAATCGTCATAGCGTATGGGAATATGTTTTATATGCCTGAAACTGTTTAAATCATCTTTGTTCATCTGATAAAAATTTTATAAATAATATAAATTATTGGAAATTAAATAATTATTACTGATGTAA
>JALWNR010000770.1:0-4980 GCA_027083715.1 Bacteroidales bacterium | reverse complement strand
GACCAGTACAAAATAAACTTAATTATGAAATATTAAAAGCGATAAAGAGTAATAAAATTTATAAAAATATTTGGCATGCATAACATTTTTTTTATAAATTTGCAATGCAAGCATAATAAATTTAAAACTTAATGGATTTGAAAGAGACTGTCGATTACCATATTAAATCTACCTGGCATTCTATAACAAGAATGTATAACCTGATTGCTACGGAGTATGGATTGTCGCAAACTATTGGTTATGTATTAATCAATATTGAGAAAGAAGGGACTCCGGCAACAAAAATAGCTCCTTTGATGGGTATGGAACCCACAAGTTTGAGCCGCCTACTTAAAAACATGGAAGACAGCGGCTTAATTTTTCGTAAAGGAGACCAGACTGATAAAAGAGTTGTGCGCATTTTCCTGACAGAAAAAGGTGTTGCTGCACGAAAAATTTCAAAAAAAACAATTCTGGATTTTAATGAAAAATTATTACAGAGAATTAATAGAGCTGACTTACAAACATTTATAAAAGTGTTTGATGTGATTAAGGATCAGGTACAACAAGAAATTGAAAAGTATCAGATAGAAATGGAAGCAAAAAAGCATGTTTAAATAGATTTACTTATTAACAGGGTATAAAACTATCCTAAAATTATTATAATATGATACGAAGAATAAATAAAGTAGCAGTTTTAGGCTCAGGAGTAATGGGCTCAGGAATTGCCTGTCATTTTGCAAATATCGGGCTGGAAGTTTTATTGCTTGATATTGTACCCCGTGAGCTGAATGATACCGAAAAAAAGAAAGGGCTTACACTTGAAGACAAAGCAGTGCGTAACCGAATTGTAAACGATTCGTTAAAAGCTGCTTTAAAATCAAAGCCTTCGCCTATCTACAAACAATCTTTTGCCAAACGGATTACCACCGGTAATTTTGACGATGATTTACCCAAAATTAAAGATTATGATTGGGTAATTGAAGTGGTAATTGAACGTTTGGATATTAAAAAATCTGTTTTTGAAAATGTAGAAAAATACCGTAAACCGGGAACCTTAATCACCACTAATACTTCGGGTATTTCTATTGAAGCAATGATTGAGGGTAGGAGCGAAGATTTTCAAAAACATTTTTGCGGAACACATTTTTTTAATCCTCCGCGTTACCTTCAATTGTTTGAAATTATCCCTTCGTCTAAAACAGACCCTGAGGTGATCGAGTTTTTAGGCGATTATGCTGCACGTTTCCTTGGAAAAACTCCGGTACATGCGAAAGATACTCCAGCTTTTATCGCTAACCGTATTGGTACATTTTCCATAATGGATTTGTTCAATAATGTAAAAAAATACGGATTAACAATTCCTGAAATTGATAAACTAACCGGACCGGTTATCGGACGTGCAAAATCAGCAACTTTCCGTACGGCTGACGTTGTGGGATTGGATACTTTGGTGCACGTAGCAAATAATATCCGCGAAACCACAGATGATGAAGCCAAAGAAGCATTTAAAGTTCCTGAATACCTGCAAAAAATGCTGGATAATAAATGGTTAGGTTCAAAAACAAAACAAGGTTTCTTTAAAAAAGTGGTAGAGAATGGTAAAAAGAAATTTCTTTCCATTGATTTTGAAACTTTGGAATATGTAGAAGCTCCAAAACCGAAATTTTCAGTATTTGAAAAAACAAAAGCAATTGACGATTTGCGTCAAAGAATGAAAGTTTTGTTTGCCGATAAAGGTAAAGCAGGTGATTTTTACAGAGAATCGTTTTACAGTCTTTTCCAATTTGTTTCAAATCGTATTCCTGAAATTACCGATGAAATATATAAGGTGGACGATGCCTTGAATGCAGGTTTTGGATGGAAACTAGGACCTTTCCAAACATGGGATGCTGTTGGTGTGGAAGAAACGGTTAAAGCAATGGAAGATGCCGGTAAAAAACCTGCTCAGTGGGTTTACGATATGCTTGCTGCCGGCATCAAATCTTTCTATAAATTGGAAAACGGTCGTAAATATTTTTACGATATTCCTTCAAAATCTTATAAAGAAGTTCCCGGACAAGACGAAACATTATCTCTGGAAGTATTGCGCGAAACTAATGTTATCTGGGAAAATGCGGATACTACTATTTTTGATTTAGGAGATGGTGTCCTGAACATTGAGTTCCACACAAAAATGAATACCATCGGTTCAGGTGTACTGCAAGGATTAAACAAAGCACTTGATTTAGCCGAAAGTGAGTATGCTGCACTGGTTATTTCAAACGAAGGGGAGCATTTTTCTGCCGGAGCCAATGTAGGAATGATTTTTATGCTTGCAGTAGAACAAGAATGGGACGAATTGAATTTTGCCGTTCAAATGTTTCAAAAAACAACTATGCGCTTGCGCTATTCATCAGTTCCGGTAATTGCTGCTCCTCACGGAATGACCTTGGGTGGCGGTTGCGAAGTGTGTATGCATTCCGATAAGGTAATTGCACATGCCGAAACTTATATGGGACTTGTTGAATTTGGAGTTGGTGTTATCCCCGGTGGCGGCGGAACCAAAGAATTTGCGCTGCGCCTGTCGGATGAGTTGAAAGAAGGTGATATCAGAACCAATGCGTTTACCAATCGTTTCTTAACTATTGGTCAGGCAAAAGTTTCTACCTCTGCTTATGAGGCATTTGATTTGGGCTATTTGCGCCCGGGTGTTGATGAGGTAATTGTCAGCCGTAAGCATCAATTGGCTTATGCCAAAAAAGTAGCCCTGAATATGGTAGAAAAAGGATATTCAAAACCTGCTCCGCGTAACGATATTAAAGTATTGGGTCGTGAAGCACTTGGTTTGGTATATGTAGGTGCCGATGGTATGACAGTTGGAAAATATATGTCGGAGCACGATAAACTGATTGCTGAGAAACTGGGTACGGCACTTGCCGGTGGTGATATTTCGCAGGCAATGACTGAGGTTTCGGAGCAATACCTGCTTGACCTTGAACGTAAGACCTTTATTGAATTGTGTATGCAACGTAAAACATTAGAGCGTATGCAAAGTTTAATTACCAAAGGTAAAATTTTAAGAAATTAAAATGATTAGATGGTTAAATTGCTAAATTGTTGATGATGAGAGTTTAGTAATGTTAACTCAGTGGTGACTTAGGTTTTAGATAATACCGGAAATTAAGTCATTTTATCAATAAAAAAAATAATTTAAAAAATAATAAAATGAACGCATATATAGTAGGAGGATATCGCTCAGCAATAGGTAAAGCACCCCGCGGAGCTTTCCGTTTTACACGTCCTGATGATATTGCAGCTGCAGTAATCAGACACTTATTAAACGATTTTCCTCAAATCGAAAAAACAAGAATTGATGATGTTGTGGTTGGAAACGCATTTCCCGAAGCAGAAACAGGCTTTAATATGGGACGAATGCTTTCGCTGATGTCGATGGATACAGTAGAAGTTCCGGGTTCGACAATTAATCGTTATTGTGCATCAGGTATTGAGTCTATTGCCATTGCATCGGCTAAAATTACTGCCGGAATTGCAGATATTATTGTAGCCGGCGGTGCTGAAACCATGTCGATGATTTCAATGGGAGGTTGGCGACAAGTACCCAATCCAACAGTAGCCATGACCCATCCTGATTGGTACATGAGTATGGGCTTAACTGCCGAAATGGTAGCTAAGGAATACAATATATCCCGTGAGGAGCAGGATATTTTCGGTGCAAAATCGGTGGATAAAGCAATTGCTGCTATTGATGCAGGTAAATTTAAAGATGAAATTGTACCGATTACAGTAAAACACAATTATGTGGAAGGGAATCAGCTTAAAACCCGTGAATATGTAATGGATACCGATGAAGGACCAAGGCGCGGAACTACCCCCGAAACATTAGCCAAATTGCGTCCTGCTTTTGCTGCCGATGGGCGTTCAACAGCAGGTAACTCATCGCAAATGTCTGATGGTGCTGCTTTTGTATTGGTGGTATCGGAAAAAATTCTGAAAGAATACAATTTAACACCTATTGCACGCCTTGTTGATTATCAGGTGGCAGGTGTTGAACCCTACAAAATGGGAATTGGCCCAATTGCTGCCATTCCAAAAGTATTAAAACATGCCGGAATGAAACTTTCGGATATTGATTTGATTGAATTAAACGAGGCTTTTGCTTCGCAATCAATAGCGGTAATTAACGAACTGGGCATTAATCCTGATATTGTCAACGTGAATGGTGGTGCAATTGCATTAGGACACCCATTAGGAGCAACAGGTGCCAAATTAACTGTTCAGGTGTTGCACGAATTGCGTAAGCAGAATAAAAAATACGGTATGGTTACTATGTGTATTGGTACCGGACAGGGTGCAGCCGGTATTTATGAATTATTGTAAAATTGAAGTTTTAAAATATAAAATCTAATAAAATGAGTAAAAAAATAATAAAAGGTGGCGAGTTTTTAGTGAAAGAAACATTAGCCGAAGATGTATTTATTCCGGAGGAATTTAACGAGGAACAAAGAATGATGGCGCAAACTTGTCGTGATTTTGTTGATACACAGGTAATTCCTGTTGTTGATCAATTAGATACGCACGACAGAGAATTGTTGAGCAAATTATTAAAAGATGCCGGTGAATTGGGTATTTTAGGTGTGTCATTACCCGAAGAATATGAAGGTTTTGGACAAAATTTTGTAACATCAATGCGTACTGCCGAAGAAATGGGAAGTGCCTTCTCTTTTGCTGTTGCATATTCTGCTCATACAGGTATTGGTACTTTACCGATACTATATTATGGTACCGAGGAACAAAAAAAGAAATATTTGCCTAAATTGGCAACCGGCGAGTATATTGGAGCATATTGTTTAACCGAACCGGATGCAGGTTCCGATGCAAATTCAGGTAAATCAAAAGCTGAACTTACCGAAGATGGAAAACACTATAAACTAAATGGTGTTAAAATGTGGATTACTAATGGTGGTGTTGCTGATGTATATATTGTTTTTGCCAAAATTG
>JALWNR010000769.1 GCA_027083715.1 Bacteroidales bacterium | reverse complement strand
CCACTACTCATGCACGTAACCGATTTACATCATGGGCTAAAATACGTCAAATCTACGGTTTTTTTCAAAAAATCAAAAAGCGATTTCCCTGGGCAAATGGTAACCTTTTGTTTAAATTCTCAAAAACAATTATATCTTTGTATTAAACAAAGAATATTTTCTGTGAAAATTTTAATTGTAGAAGATGAAATAAGTTTGGCAGATGCTATTGTAAGTTTTCTAAAAACGGATGGACATATCTGTGAGCAGGTAAATGATTATCTTTCTGCAGAGGAAAAGGTCAGTTTGTACGATTATGATTGTGCCTTGATTGATATTAATTTGCCGGACGGCAATGGTTTAAATATAATCAAGCAACTTAAAACCAGGCAAAAAACTACCGGAATTATAATTATTTCGGCTCGCGAAACTGTTGAAGATCGTATTAAAGGACTTGAAACAGGTGCCGATGATTATTTGGTGAAACCTTTTGATTTAGCAGAGCTTAACGCACGGATCAAATCTTTAATCCGAAGGATTAATTTTAAAGGAAATAATGTAATTGAAGCGGGTGAGATAAAAATTTTCCCTGATGATTTAAAAGTTTTAATAAATGATACCACCTTAGATTTAACAAAAAAGGAATATGATTTATTATTGTTTTTTGTTTCCAATAAAAACAGGGTTCTTACTAAAGAAACTATTGCTGAGCACCTTTGGGGAGATTATATTGATACGGTAGATTCTTTTGATTTTGTATATGCACATATTAAAAATCTAAGAAAAAAGCTACAGAAAAAAGGTATAGAAAATCCAATAAAAACTGTTTATGGATTGGGATATAAATTTCAATAAGCTTTGTTTTTCTTAAAATCCAATGGTGTTTTGGTGTGTTTTTTCTTAAAATCCAATGGTGTTTTGGTGTGTTTTTTCTTAAAATCCAACGGTGTTTCCAGAAAAAATATCTATATTTGCTTAAAAAAATCAATGGAACGCTTAATAGAAAACTATTTGCTTAACTGGAAAAACAAATTAGGGCGCAAACCTTTAATTCTTAGAGGTGCACGTCAGGTAGGAAAAACTTATTCGATAAACCATTTTGGAAAAAAACATTTTAAGCATTTTTTACACTTGAATTTAGAAAGATACGGTAATTTATCTTCCCTTTTTAAAACAAATGACCCAAAATTAATTATCGCCGAGTTGTCTGCCTATTTTTCCGTTCCAATTATAGAAAAAAATACTTTACTTTTTATTGATGAAATACAGGTGGCACCGGAGGTAATTGTTGCTTTACGCTATTTTTATGAGGAGTTGCCCGAATTACATGTAATAGCTGCCGGCTCATTGCTTGATCATACATTAAATAATTTACAATATTCAATGCCGATTGGTCGTGTGGAGTTTGCCTATATGTATCCAATGAATTTTGAAGAATTTTTAATGGCATTTGAAGAAAAAGGACTGATTGAATATATTAATAACTATTCATTTAATAATAAATTCAGTAAGGTACTCCACGAAAAATTATTGAGTTTGTTGCGAATATACTTTTTTATTGGCGGAATGCCTGAAGCTATTTCAATATTTAAAAATACCAATAATTTATTACAAGTATCTCAGGTGCATGAAAGTATATTATCTTCATTGCAGTATGACTTTTCAATATATGGAAGCAAAAAAGAGCAAAATTTAATGACTGAATGTCTCAGGTATGTTGCGAGAAATATTGGAAACAGGGTAAAATACAGCAAAATTAATGTACGAGCTGATTCTAAAACATTAAAATCAGTACTTCTAAAATTGGAAATGAGTAGAATTGTTCATCTCATTCACAAAACGAGTTCGGTGAATATTCCTTTAAATCAAAAAGTGGATAATAATGCTTATAAAGCAATCTTTATGGATATTGGTTTAGTCAACCATTTGGCAGCTATTAAACTAAACAATTTAGAAAACTTAATGACTGATTATGAGGGTAGCTTAGCGGAACAATTTATTGGACAAGAGCTTATTGTTTCTAAAGATTATTTTACTGATAATAGATTATATTACTGGCAACGTGATGCAAAAAATGCAAACGCAGAAATCGATTATCTGATGCAAATTGACAATAATGTTTATCCGGTTGAAGTAAAAGCAGGGAAAACGGGAACTTTAAAGTCTTTACAAGTATTTTTATTTGAAAAGAGAAAAAAAACAGGTATTCGTTTTAATGCTGATATAC